>NZ_JACKZS010000227.1 GCF_014222285.1 Nostoc sp. UCD121 | reverse complement strand
TGATAATATTGCTATGAATTCAAATAGAGGATCTGCTGTTCTTAGTTCTGCAACTTTCAAAGTGCAAGCATCTTCAACAGGAATGACTGATAATCATCGCTTGCGGCTGTTTTCAGGCTCTGCCAATTTACAGCTGTCTCAAGAAGTCGCTCGTTATGTCGGGATGGACTTGGGGCCAATGATTCGCAAAAGATTTGCGGATGGAGAACTTTACGTTCAAATCCAAGAATCAATTCGGGGTTGTGATGTCTATTTAATACAGCCATGCTGCCAACCCGTGAACGATCATTTGATGGAATTATTGATTATGGTTGATGCCTGTCGTCGAGCTTCGGCGCGACAGGTGACAGCAGTAATTCCCTACTATGGCTATGCTCGTGCCGATCGCAAAACGGCAGGACGAGAGTCAATCACTGCCAAGCTGGTTGCTAACTTGATCACCGAAGCAGGTGCCAACCGCGTTCTAGCAATGGATTTACACTCGGCGCAAATTCAAGGCTATTTCGATATTCCCTTTGACCATGTTTACGGTTCTCCAGTATTGCTGGATTATCTAGCAAGCAAGCAATTGCCCGACCTTGTGGTTGTTTCCCCCGATGTTGGCGGTGTAGCAAGAGCCAGAGCATTTGCCAAAAAATTAAATGATGCTCCCCTAGCGATTATTGACAAGCGTCGTCAGGCACATAATGTTGCAGAAGTGTTAAATATCATCGGCGATGTTAAAGGCAAAACAGCAGTGTTGGTGGATGACATGATTGACACTGGCGGCACGATCGCAGAAGGGGCGCGATTACTGCGTGAAGAAGGAGCGCGTCAGGTATACGCCTGTGCAACTCATGCGGTATTTTCCCCACCAGCTATGGAGCGATTATCCAGTGGTTTGTTTGAGGAAGTTATTGTCACCAATACAATCCCCATACCAGAAAACAATCGTTTTCCTCAACTAGTAGTGTTGTCAGTAGCTAATCTCTTAGGAGAAACTATCTGGCGGATTCATGAAGATACTTCAGTCAGCAGTATGTTCCGCTAGATTGTCATTCCTGTTATAGGCATAAATTACCCACGCTGGTCCCTTGATTGGGTGCAGTGTGGGCTTTTGCTTTTAGTTATTAATTTTAAATTTTGAATTTTGAATTTTGAATTCCCCATTCGCGTAGCGTCTCGCAGAGAAGGGGTTGACTCCTTACCTATACAGCCAAACGCGGAGTAGTGAAAGTAATTGCTCAGTATCTACAGGTTTAGTTATGTAGTCAGAGGCTCCAGCTTCGATGCACTTTTCGCGATCGCCTGGCATAGCTTTAGCAGTTAAAGCAATTATTGGTAGTGAGCGAAACTGTTGTTGCTGGCGGATGGCGCGGGTGGTTTCGTAACCATCCATTTCTGGCATCATAATATCCATCAACACTATATTGATGTCAGGGTTAGTTTGCAGTCTCTCTATACCATCTCTGCCATTTTCGGCAAACAGCACTTGCATTTGATAGCTTTCTAAGAAGCTGGTGAGGGCAAAAATATTCCGCAGGTCATCATCTACAATCAAAATTTTCCGATTAGCTAGCACCGGGTCATTTTGATGTAGTTGCTCTAGCATTTGACGCTTTGGTTGCGGCAAATTTGCTTGCACTCGATGCAAAAACAGGGCCGTTTCGTCTAATAACCGCTCTGGCGATCGCACATTTTTAATGATAATTGTCTCTGCTAACCCCCGCAGTTGAGTTTCTTCTTGGCGGCTGAGTTCTTTGCCGGTATAAACGATAATTGGCAGTTTCAACAGCCTGGGTTCTTGCTTGATTTGCTCAATTAGTGCAAACCCGCTCATATCGGGCAGACCAAGATCCAGTACCATACAGTCAAAGTGCTGCGATCGCAAAATCAACAGCGCTTCTGCTCCCGTACCCACTGCTGTACTCTGGACATCACCATTACCAATCAATTCGATAATACTTTGGGCTTGTACGGGATCGTCTTCTACTATGAGGAGATTTCTGACCTGACGCTCAATAAAACCTTTAATATCAGTCAATACCTGAGTTAACGCTTCTGGAGAAACAGGTTTTTGTAGGTAAGTAATTGCTCCTAGCTGTAATCCCCGTTGCTGTCTTTCATCTACGGAAAGTATATGTACTGGTATATGCCTAGTATCTGGTTTATGCTTTAGACGATCCAGCACCGTCCAACCATCCATTTCTGGCATATAAATATCTAGCATAATCGCATCGGGCTTAAACTGTTGCGCGAGTGCTAGACCTTGTTTGCTCTGTAAGGCAACTATGACCTTAAAGCCCTGCTCACGAGCCATATCTAGTAAGATGCGGGCGAATTTATCATCATCCTCGATAATTAGCAAAGTGCGATCGCCCGGTTGAATTATTTCCCGGTCATCTGGAATTTCGTGGGGGAAGGTGGTAAGTACTTTCGCGGTTGAAGAGGTGTCCACAGTTGTGGGTCTGTTTTCTACCAAAGGCACTTCTTTGATAGTCGATGCTTGGCGGATAGTGATTGGTTGAGGAGGTGTAAAAGTACTTTGACTATTCTTTTCTTGTCGTCTGGGTAGGTAGAGAGTGAAGGTGCTTCCCTGCCCTGGTTGGCTGACTATTTCAATTCTCCCTCCCAACAGTTGAGCCAATTCGCGGCTGATGGACAAACCCAAGCCAGTGCCGCCATACTTGCGGCTGGTTGTGCCATCTGCCTGCTGAAATGCCTCGAAAATAATCTTCTGCTTCTCGGCTGGAATGCCTATACCCGTATCGCTAACAGCAAAAGCAATCATTGGATTCTCAATTTCGGCTGCGTCAGAAGACATACTAATTTCTAACTTCACGCCTCCTTGTTCAGTAAACTTAAAGGCGTTAGCTAGGAGATTCTTTAGCACTTGTTGCAGACGTTTAGAATCGTTATAAATTGTCGGGGGTAACTTACTATCCAGTTCAATAGTAAAATTGAGTTCTTTATTGTGCGCTACTTGCCGGAAAGTCTGTTCTAGAGATGTCTCCAAATCTGCAAAAGCAATTTGCTCAATATCGAGTGACATCGTACCCGACTCAATTTTGGCTAAATCTAGAATGTCATTGATCAATTCCAGCAAATCAGTTCCAGCCGAGTAAATAGTCCGGCTGTACTCTACCTGTTTATCGGTCAAGTTGTTAAGAGAATTATCTGCTAACAGTCTGGCTAAAATTAACAAGCTATTTAGGGGTGTCCGTAATTCGTGGGACATATTCGCCAGAAATTCCGACTTATATTTGGAAGACAAAGCCAATTGTTCAGCTTTTTCTTCCAAAGACTTCCTCGCCCGCTCAACTTCCTGGTTCTTGCGAGCGACTTCCCGATTTTGAACTTCTAAAAGTTCTGCCTTTTCTTCTAATTCCTCATTTAATTGCTGTAATTCTTCGTTAGACTGCTTGACAAGAAATTGTGATTCCTCCAACTCGTGCGCCTGTTCTTCCAGGCGTTGATTACTCTGCTGTAATTCTTCTTGCTGAGTTTGCAGTTCTTCTGTTAAAGCAACAGACTCTTCAAGTAGTTGCTGGGTTTGCAATTGTGAGGCAATGTTATTTAAAAATACACCCAGATTTTCACTCAATTGCTCTAAAAATGTCAGATGCAGATTGCTGAAAGTCGCAAAAGAGGCAAGTTCAATTACGGCATTCACCTGCGTCTCAAACACTATAGGCAAAACAATAATATTTAGCGGTGGTGCTTCTCCCAAGCCGGAACTAATGCGGATATAGTCACTAGGAACTTCTGTGAGCAGGATTCTTTGTTTTTCTAGGGCGCATTGTCCCACCAATCCCTCGCCTAAGCGAAACTGATTTGCTAAGTTTTTTCGTTCTTTGTAAGCATAACTACTCAACAACTTCAGTACTGGTTGGTCGTCTATAGAGGCCATTGCATAAAAAACGCCCTGTGATGCCCCAACCAGTGGCGCTAAATTTGACAATATCAAGCTAGACGCAGTTTCCAGATTTCGCTGCCCTTGGAGCATCTGGGTAAATTCAGCTAAGTTAGACTTTAACCAGTTTTGCTCTTCATTTTTTTGGGTTGTATTTCGCAGATTAACGATCATCTGGTTGAAGGTGCGCGTCAACACGCCAATTTCATCGTAGCGATCGCTATCTGGTAAACTCACCGATAGATCCCCATCCGCCATTTTTTCTGCCAAACCAGAAACTTGCTTTAGAGGTGCTGAGATATGTCTGGTCAAGGCAAATCCGATCAAACCTAAAATTAAAGAAAATAAGGGAATACTATAAATAATACTGGCGATCGTTTGCCGGGCAGCTGCTCTTGCTCTTTCAGAGCGCTGTTTCAGCAGTGCATTCTCCTCAGTTTTCATCGCCTGGATAACTTTCTGAATCTGATCCATCAGCTGCTTACCCTGGTCTGTCAGGACAGCTTTCTGAGAAGCTTCTAAACCTTGGCTTTCCCGTAGCTCAATGACATCTTTCATTACAGCCATTCTCTGAGTTAGTAATGGCTGCAAAATATCAAGCCGATTTTGTTGGTTGGGATTATCCTCTGTTAACCTTTGAAGTTCCTTGACTTTTTGATTCAATAATTCAATTGCAGCGTTATAAGGTTCTAAATAGCGCTGTTCGCCCGTAATAATGTAACCGCGTTGCCCAGTTTCAGCATTTGTCAGTTGCAGATTGAGGTCTTCAAGCTGACTTAGCACCTGGTAGGTATGGGTTTCTTTGCGCGAAGTTTCAATTAGATCGTTGGTGCTTTGGTAGGAGATCAGACCAATGGTGGTCAGAGTTGCCAAACTCAGGGCAAAACTTACTCCAATTTTGGTTCCAATCTTCAAACGGTTAAACATTATTCCAGGCAAGTATTTAAACTATTTCTGTTTTTAAGACTATTTCGATTATGTTCTAAATATCCAAACTAAATGTATAGTGTTTAGTTTATCTGAGATATGCCTAGTTTTTGGCACGCTAAATATTAGCACTTCCAATTCTATATATATTTACAAATTAGCGTTACTTTAAATAAATCTTTAAATAATTTTTTCTGACGTTTTTATATTTTAACAAACCTTGAATTTTGAAATAGCATAACCTCTTTCAAAAGGAGCAACCACTTTTTTGACAATTTGATCTTGCGGTGGATATTTAAACAGTTGTTCTTAGATTATAAACTTAACATCAGACTTTACAAAAACAGGGTGAGTTTTATGATCGCCGTAATTGACATAGCAAGACCCAAATTATGCAAAGGGCAAAAGGTGGAATTTATTGGTGGATTGGCAACCATAAGAGAATGTCATCCTAACTCTGGAAACTGGTCGTATCTTGTAGAAATGGCAATGGGCTCAGAACTGAAAATGGGTAGGATTGGTTATGAGACGACTATTTTACTATTTGAAACAGATATTATTTTACTCTAAGGCTAACCTCTTGTTGTTGCTTAGATTTAATTTGACATCACCTTTTTATCAAAAAAGCTTGGAGGAAATTAAATAATTTCAGCACATTTTATATTATCTAGTGAAACTTAAAACACTTGGATAATACAATAAAGTAGATAGGATAGAGCAAATGAACTTCATTTTCTATAAACGCTAAACATAGTACTTTTTGCGGATGGATAAAATACAATTACTATTGTACACCACTATCAAGAACAACCTTAACCTTAGTGATTGTAAGCGGTATTATGTTAGAAAGTTAGAGTTTTACAAGGCAATAAATACTTACGTAAAATATTTCATCTATAGAAAAAATATACTTCTCCGATAAATTTCAGGTTATTGAATTTAACTAGAAGTTGGTAATACTTTGGCGATCGCTTCTAGCCAGATCAAGCTCAGATTGGCTATGTATACTAAAATCTTGGATATTGTTACTCTCTAAAATCGCTCTTGCACCTGCTATGTATATATCAGTGCCTTTTATGACTACTAGATAATTTCCACTTGCGACCTGATGCTGATAATATCTGGCGATATCGTTAGGAATTCCTAGAGTGGGGTAAATATCTTGGGAACTGCTGATATTCACGTCTACAATATCACTTATATTGCTGATAATTTTAGCAATTATTGATACTTGACTCATAGGAAAACCAGCAGTTCTCAGTTCAGTAAGCGCTCTTTCTAGATTATGGTGCCTAGAAAAAACACCAATAGCGCGCTTATAACGACTATTTGGGGTGGAGTATGGCTCATAAAGACCCAAATGTTGAAGATCGCCGCGATTAAAAATCCTCTTAGCTAGACGAATTTCTATGTCTATGCCGGTTATCATCACCAAATGATAACCCTTACAGACCAGATCACTGTAAGCCTCTGCTTGCTCTTTAGGAATTCCTAAACTTACCAATACATCCGGTAAACAACCTGCTAAATTGCTAGCGATTGCTATTGCTTGTGCCCCGGCTACCATGACTTGGCCTACACCAGGAGCTACCCACGAGACTAGACCAGCTAATAAGTCATTCAAATCGCCTAAAGCACTACCAGTCAAGGCTTGATCAGCTTCTTCTGAGGATATATTGCTAGTGCTATCTTTAACTTCAACACCAGCAATATCACTTTGTTCTTCTGCATTTCTTGCAATTACAGAAACTTTGTGCATTGGAAAATTAGAAGCTTTTAGTTCCTGAAGTGCCAATTGTGCATCGGAACATTTAGCGAAAACTACTATAGTTCTTCGCTCTTTTTCTAATGTCATTTTATCGGTTTATTGCAGTTAGAAGTGATTCCCAAAATTATTAGCTAATTGAAGGTAATTATACAGCCCGGCGAGTCAGTAAACCCCACAGGAAAATCAGTAGCATAGCACCTAGAACAGCAAATAAAATGCTTCCTAAAGATAAAGCTCCTACAGATGCGGCGGCTGCTGAACCACTTCCTAGTAAAACTTGACCCAAATAACCACCGACTACGGCTCCAAGTATTCCTAATATAATTGTGGAAAGAATACCGCCACCTTGGGTTCCTGGATAAAATAACTTAGCTAACGCGCCTGCAATTAAACCCAAAACCAGCCAAGCAATAATGTTAGTCATTGAATCTTTCCTTTGTGAAAATGTGCTGTGTCGTTTCCTTTCGACTATTTCATATTAAGGTTTGCCTCTAAAATTACCGATCTATCTAGAGAACTAAAAGCAAAAATCTTTAGATATCATTTGAATATTCAGTGATTATCCGGCAGGGTATTTCCCCTACCGTAAGCCTTTCTGTATCTAGATAAATTGCTCCTACAGGGTATAGTTTTACGTAAGCCCTAGTAGTATTTTTATTAGTGGTTCAAGACTCAGGAGTAAGGACTAAGGAAAGAGCTAGTTGATAAAGTTGGCGACGGGGAAGGGAGGTAAATTTTGCTAACTGACGACTAGCTTGCGATCGCGATATTCCCTGACTAATTAACATTTTCAATTCGGCTTTCAATTCCTCTTCTGTCAGTTGGGGCTGACTGGCTGGAATTCCTGCCACGACTAATGTATATTCACCCTGGGGTTCTCGTTGGCTGTAGTGAGCGATCGCTTCGGCAATTGTCCCCCGCCAAAATTCCTCATACAATTTTGTTAACTCCCGCCCCAGCACAATTTGGCGATCGCTCCCCCAAACTTGTGCTAAGTCTTGTAAAGTATCTCGCAAGCGGTGAGGCGATTCGTAGAAAATCAATGTACGAGATTCTGTTTGCAGAGATTCTAAATATTCTTGTCTCTGTTGAGTTTTCGTCGGCAGAAAGCCTTCAAAGACAAACCGATCTGTTGGTAATCCAGATGCACTCAAAGCGGTAATTGCTGCACTAGCGCCAGGAATGGGAACTACTGAAATCCCCGCTTCAATGCAGGCTTTCACCAGTTCATATCCAGGATCGGAAATACCTGGCATTCCGGCATCACTCACAAGTGCGATCGCTTTATCGTTAATTAAATGCTCTAATAATTCCGGGATGCGACTGGTACGATTGTGTTCGTGGTAACTCACCTGGGGAGTTTTAACTTGAAAATGCTGTAATAATTTCCCTGTGTGCCGGGTGTCTTCCGCAGCAATGATATCCACAGTCTGCAAAATTCGCACCGCCCGAAAGGTTATATCTTCCAGGTTGCCAATGGGTGTACCGACAACGTAAAGTGTTCTTGGTTTTGGATCGGTTTGCATAAGAGAAAGTTAGCAGTTTTTGTAGAGAAGCGATTCATCGCGTCTGTGCAGGAGAGACAATAGAGACGCACAAGAGTTAAAAATAATAATTTATGCACCTATACGAACATATATGACGAATGGATAATCTAAAATCCAAAATTCCCAATCTAAAATCGCATCATGGGTTATTTGTCGGTTTAGTAACTTTAGATTTGATTTACCTTGCTGAATCTGCCCCCAAAAATAATCAGAAGATTGTCGCTACTGACTATACTGTAGCGGCAGGTGGCCCAGCAACAAACGCAGCTGTAACTTTTAGGCATTTAGGTAATCAAGCTACAGTCCTAAGTGTAGTGGGTTCTCACCCAATGACACAGCTAATTCGAGGCGATTTGGCAAATTACAAAGTTGCGATCGCAGACCTTGAGCCTACCACTGATTTAGCACCGCCTGTCTCCTCAATCATTGTCACCCAAGCCACAGGTGAAAGAGCCGTGGTTTCCATCAATGCTGTCAAAACTCAAGCCAGCAGCGCATCTATCCCGCCAGATATTTTACAAAATGTCAATATAGTACTGATTGATGGGCATCAGATGGCTGTAAGTTATTTCATAGCCCAAGCAGCTAAAGCCAAAAATATCCCAGTAGTAATCGATGGTGGCAGTTGGAAGCCTGGATTTGAGCAAATTTTGCCGTTTGTAGATTATGCCATCTGTTCAGCTAATTTTTATCCCCCCAACTGTCAGACTGGAGAAGACGTTTTTGCCTATCTGTCCGGCTTTGAGATTCCTTACATCGCCATTACCCACGGACAAAAACCAATTGAATACTTGAGTTGCACTAAAGCTGGTATCGTAGATGTGCCGCAAATACACGCGGTTGATACATTAGGGGCTGGAGATATTTTCCACGGTGCTTTTTGTGATTACATTTTAAGGGAAAGTTTTACTGATGCGCTGGCGCTGGCAGCTAATATTGCTGCTGATTCTTGTAAATTTTTTGGCACTCGGCGCTGGATGGATTTAAGATAATTCGTAATTCGTAATTCGTAATTCGTAATTAGTTAAACTAAGTATCGCTGTGCGCCCCTAATCACGTTATACATATTTTTAAATAGGCTAAATTAATGAAAGATTTACAAGAACTATTAGCGATCGCTCGTGAGATAGGTTGGGGTGCAGCAGATATACTGCGATCGTATTACCACGGCACCGCAAAAGACCCTAACTTAGATGTACAATATAAAGAAAATGAGCCTGTTACCGTTGCCGATGTAGCTGTGAGTCAATATATCTTGCAGAAGCTACAAGGAGCTTTGGGTAATGAAGATTTTGCTTACATCAGCGAAGAAACCTATCAGTCACCAACTACAGGCGCACACCCTTCCGCCCCTTGGGTATGGATAATTGACCCTTTGGATGGTACACGAGACTTTATTGAAAAAACTGGGGATTATGCAGTTCACATTGCTTTAGTCAAGGAAACACGCCCAGTTTTAGCAGTAGTGGCAGTACCAGAGGCAGAAAAGTTATATTACGCTACCAAAGGTGGGGGGACATTTGTAGAAACCAGTGATGGCTCTGTTCCTTTACAAGTGTTGTCAGGTAAACCAATTGAGGATTTAACCTTAGTGGTTAGTCGCTCTCACCGCAACCAGCGCTTAGATTACTTGCTACAAAATTTACCCTGTCAAAATCAGAAATCTGTGGGTAGTGTCGGCTGCAAAATCGCCACTATTGTCGAGCAACAAGCAGATATCTATATTTCTCTTTCTGGTAAGTCTGCGCCCAAAGATTGGGACATGGCAGCACCAGAATTGATTTTAACAGAAGCTGGCGGTAAGTTTACCCACTTTGACGGCGCTCCGTTGCAGTATAACACTGGTGATATCAATCAATGGGGAGGTTTGCTGGCGAGTAATGGTGAATATCACGAAGCACTGTGCCAGCAAGCAGAAAAGATTTTAGCGCAGTTCGACCATAGCTAATGGGACATTTGAGGATGAATATTTTTTAATTTGCTTTTAAAACAGCTAGTCATGTTATGATTGCACGCACTACCGATAATAATATTTACCTCTAAGTCCACAGCTTAATTTTCAAAACACTAAATAGCTGCGCGATCGCAGATTAAAAGTGTAACTTTTATAGTACAAGCAACAAAAGCCAGCCAATTGAGAAGTCTGCAAACCTGCTTTAAGGGTTTGATTTGTGAATAAAATTCACTATTAGACGATATTCAAAGGCTGAACGCTGTGTTAAACTCATGGACATAAAGATTATTTTCGGTTGAGTAACTAGTTTTGATTTCCAAAAACCGTCTCTCCGAATTTAACTCTCTACACTCCCTGAATTCGGAGATTTCTATGTCAATTTACGTCGGGAACCTGTCATATCAGGTTACAGAAGAGGACTTAAAGCAGGCTTTTGCAGAATACGGAACAGTAAGTCGTGTTCAACTACCCACAGATCGGGAAACAGGCCGGCCTCGTGGGTTCGCTTTTGTGGAAATGGAATCAGACACACAAGAACAAGCTGCTATTGATGCACTTGATGGTGCTGAGTGGATGGGACGTGACTTGAAAGTGAACAAAGCTAAACCTCGTGAGGATAGAAGCAGTTCTCCTCGTGGTAGTTGGGGTGGCGGTAATGCCCGCCGCAACAATAACAATCGCTACTAAAATCGATTGATTCCTAAAAGTTTCACATTTAGAGTCTCCAGCAGATAAAGCCAAAAGCTGCCCTCTGCTGGAATATTTTTTGTATCTAACCTTAAACCATTCATCTATTGCAGCTTCACAAAAAATGGTACTAGTGAAGAGAGTTTTTATCTACTTGAATCTTTTGAATTGCGCGTTGCGCTTGGATGGAAACTTCTCTATCGGGGTCATCTAACGCTTGTTGTAAGGGATTAATAGTATCAGGATGAGCTAAATTACCAAGTGCAATTACTGCTTCTTTGCGTACATCTGCATATTCATCTGTTAATGCTTGAATTAATCTTGGCATAACTTGAATATCTGGAATTTTTTGCAAAGCTTGTGCTGCTGATTTTCTCACTTGCCAATGTTCATCATTTAAAGCTATTTCTAATGCTGAAATTGCTTGATTATTTGCATGAATAGCCAGAGATTTAGCTGCATTCCGGCGAACTTGCCAGTCACTATCATTTGTAAGTGCTTGACAAAGTATTGTAATCACTTCTGTATCTTGTAAATGTTCTAAAGTTAAAGCAGCAGCACGACGTACACTTGCTTCCTCATCAAAGATTAAATTTAAAGCTCGGGGACATTTTTCTAGTTGATTTATATATCGCAGTGTGGTAATGGCTGCTTCTCTTAATTCAGGATTTTTTGATTCTAGAAATGGCAAAATGTAGGGTAAAGATTGAATATCATGTATCTTCCGCAAAAGCACTAAAATATTTAATTGCAGATTTACATCATTACTTTGCAGTTTATCTAGTAATAGTAACAATTCATCTTGTGTTATTAACTCACTTAATGCT
>NZ_JACKZS010000226.1 GCF_014222285.1 Nostoc sp. UCD121 | reverse complement strand
GAGGAGAGGGGCAGGGGGAGAAGAACTATTGATTCTTGAGCCATGCCCCATTCCCTATTCCCCACTCCCCACTTCCTTTAGTTCTAGTTCTAGTTCTAGTTGTTCTTCCTTTTGGTTGTTGGAAAGTATTTGTGGGAGTTGTTCGATTTGGAAATACTGATGGAATTTTGGAGTTACTTGGAGTGAGTAGGAGCGAGAATCGTTGTCTCGGCGTTTGCGGATAAAACCAAGTTCTACGAGTTCGGGAACGTGTTGATATACTCCTGAACCGCGCAAGTTAATCAAGTCGCTCTGGAGTATAGGACTATTGAGGGCGATCGCAGCTAAAGTCCGCAATGCACCTACACCCAATTCTACTGGTATCATCGTCTGCACTAAATCCTGAAAATCAGACCGTAGTTGCAAACTGTAACCATCAGGGGTTTCTATTACCTCTAGGGCGCTATCTCGGTGGGCATAATTGTCCATGAGTTCAATTATGCCTTCTTTGACAGAGGCGCGATCGCACGCTGCATACTCGGCGATTTCGCCGAGCGACAAGGGTTTACCCTTTAAATAGAGAATTGCTTCTATCTTCGTCGCTGTGGCTGTAATCATTTAGTCATTAGTCATTGGTCATTGGTTATTAGTCATTGGTCATTAGTACATGACAACTAACAATCAACAAGTGTGTGGCATTATATCGTAAATTGTCAAAATATTGTTAGCCCTCAAATTGGGCATGGGGATTAGGGGAGAGGTGACAGGTTACAGAAAATAATCTGTACCCTGTACCCTATTACCTATTCCCTTCTCAAAATCCTCTAGTTGTAAGAATAAATTCTGCGATCGCTAAATCTTGTGGAGTTGTCACTTTTAAATTTGTCTCCTCTCCCTCGACAATTCGGACTTCGATGCCGCACTTTTCAAATAAAGCGGCATCGTCAGTTACTTCCCAACCTTGCCGGACTCCCTCAGCGTGGCACTGTTTCAACAACTTGACATCAAATCCTTGGGGAGTTTGTGCCGCCCACAATTTTTGTCTGTCGGGTGTTTCTTGAATTATGCCTTGTTCATCAACAACTTTGATGGTGTCTTTGACCGGTACACCAGCAATTAAACCGGGACAGTGACGAATAGCTTGGGCACAAGAGTTAAATAAATCTGGTGTGGCGAGACATCTAGCACCATCATGAATCAACACTTGTTCTGCGGCTAGTGGCAAAGCCTGCAAGCCATTGTAAACAGATTCTTGACGCGTGGAACCACCTTTAATCAATTCCACTGGTTTAGTGAGCTTGAGATCGGCGAGAATTGCTCTGAAGTCTGGCCAATCGGTAGGTTGAGAAATAATCCCGATCCAACTGATTGTATTGGCGGCTTCTGCGGCTAATAGAGTCCAAGCAATAATTGGTTGCGATCGCACTTTCAGCAGGAGTTTATTGCGGTTACTACCCATTCTTTTTCCGATTCCCGCAGCTGGAATTAGTAAATACACAGAATTCCTCAATCTTTAAGCTATATATTTTCCCCTAAAATAGGGAGCGAGTAAGCGTCAATAAATATTATGCGAGTAGTAGCCCTTGTACCTGGCGGAATTGGCGACCAAATTCTCTTCTTTCCGACTCTAGATGACCTGAAGCGCAATTACCCTGACGCTCAGATAGATGTCGTTGTTGAACCCCGGTCAAAGGCTGCCTACCGAGTGAGCAAGTCAGTTCACGAGGTGCTGAACTTTGATTTTAACGACCGTAATAGTCTGGCAGATTGGGGTAACTTGGTGGGGACAATTCGCGATCGCGAATACGATGTTGTGATTGTTGTTAAGCAAATTTGGTTGCTTAGTCTTTTGCTCTGGTTGACGGGAATTCCCATACGTATTGGCTACAAAGGCAATGGTTCGGTTTTTCTGACCCACGCTGTGCCATTTAAAGCATCCCAGTATGCGGCGGCAGTATATCACGATTTGCTGCAACCATTGGAAATAAATAGTCCTGTCCCAGAGTTAGCAGTAAATGTGCCCAAACCAGATATTGAGTGGGCACAAAAAGAACAGAAACGCTTAGGGGTGCATGAAACAGGCTATATCTTGATTCATGGCGGTTCTGGCCAGTTATCTCAGGCTAAAGAACTGGATAAAATCTACCCTGTCGAAAGTTGGCATCAAATTATTCAAGGCTTCCAAGATAAGCAGCCTGAACTGCCTGTGGTGGTTGTTAAGGGAATTGGCGATGAACAGTTTGTGCGATCGCTTCTGGGGTCTTCTCCAGATATCAAGGTGACTGCCCCAGATGATATTGGCAAGTTAACTGCTATGATCGCCGGGGCAAATTTGATGTTATCTACTGATAGTCCGGCACTACAACTGAGTGTTGCAGTCCAAACCTATACCATCGCCCTATTTGGGCCCACCGATCCAGCTAAGTTGTTGCCGAAAAACGATAAATTCCTGGCTATTGCATCCCCCACGGGAAAAACAGCGGATGTTTCACCAAACGCAGTTTTAGAGAAAATCTGGGGTGGTTAAACCAGCAGTTTGTCCCAATTTCTGCAATTAGTCTATTGGATATCTAATGTAGTCATGCGTTTGTTGAATGACCGCAAAACCTGGTTGTGACAGCTAGATTTTGCGGTTATTTCAGTATTAAAATATCTCAAAAAAAGCATCATCTAATTCATAACCCAGCATTTGAGCCATAGATTTTAACCGCGAAAGGCTGGGGATATCCTGCTGTTTGAGCCAATCACCTAAAACAAAAATTTTGTGCATCAAAAATATTTCTAAGGCTTCAGGATTGTACTGAATGCCATCTTGGGAACTGAACTGGTGTGGTACTAGCATGGCGGCATAACGAGCAAATTCTCCAGCTTTCCAATCTAGTAAAAATGCTAACCAGGGGTATTTGGCATCTAGGCGCACAAACCACAGCCGTATTTCTGGAATTTCTGAGAGTTCCCGTGGATCGCCAGGTTCGAGTTCGTAATTGATATCAAAGCGTAGTTGCTGTTCATGGGATGCGGCCCCATCTTGCAACAGTTGTTCAATCACCGTTGAGGCAGGTGACAAATCCAGATTGTTAATGAAGTCATTATTGAGTGCGATCGCAATTGTCTTTGACTCAGCAGCCACTTTCTTTTTGCTCAACTTTAGGATCGACAATCTACAGTAGCAGCTTTCAGGGATTGACGCTAGATTGACCCTTACTAGCACAAAGTCTTTTTTACTAAGCAATTAGTATTTAGTGATACTAATTCTCTCTAATATTGTATTTTATACTTACTTTTTATCAGAGTTACATAGTATGCCATGAGCATCACACTACTTAGGAAAGGCAACGCCTGCCCCAAGGTGGACATTTACAGCAATTTTAAGTTAAAGTTGTAATGAGTTTGTTTTAGATTAAGGTCTGACAAAGTAGCCATCAACAAGCAAGAAATAGGTCTATTATTTATCCTCACCTGTTACTTCCGCAGCATCACAAGCCAAAACATAAGTACAGGTAGAACAATGGTGTGCAATATTATTGCATATATTAAATAACCAATAAAAATTGAAGTGGGAAAATTCCCTCAACAGTTAACAAGCTGTAATATGCAAAAACAAACAATTTCAACAAAACCAATTCGTTCTCTAGAAGATGCGCTAGATAGGTGTCAAATCCTGGGTATGCGCGTCAGTCGTCAGCGTCGCTTTATTCTGGAATTACTTTGGCAAGCAAATGAACATCTTTCTGCTAGAGAGATTTACGATCGCTTGAATCAAGAAGGTAAAGAGATCGGCCATACCTCTGTTTATCAAAATTTAGAAGCATTATCCAGTCAAGGCATTATTGAATGTATTGAACGCTGTGATGGGCGTTTGTATGGCAATATAAGTGACTCTCACAGTCATATTAACTGTGTGGATACAAATCAAATTCTTGATGTTCATGTGGAACTACCAGAAGATTTGCTTCGCAAAATTGAAGAAGAAACAGGAGTGCGAATTACTGACTACAGTATTAACTTTGTTGGCTACCGTAACCCTCAAGAAGGGTAGGGAGCAGGGGAGGCAGGGGAGTAGAGGGAGCAAGGGGGAAATAACCAATTCCCAATTCCCAATTCCCTATTCCTCAATAGAGTTATCGCCAAAAACTGTTTCATCATCGACATCATCATCATAGAAACCTACGGGTAAAATTGTGCCTTCGGAGCTTTCAATTAGTCCGCTTGCAGGGGGTTTATTCCAATTTTTATCTGTGTTTGGCGTAACTTGGATGGTGTTTAAGAAGGGTTGCTGCGATCGCAAATTTTTCAGTCTTTGAAACGACTCTTTAGAGAACAAGGCACCATTATCAGCAGCTAATTTTTTGCCAGCCTCAGCAAGGATGGCATCAAAGAAGCAAGCTTTGGTGAGATCGGCTGAATTAAGATTTGCTCCGGTAAGGTTAGCTTGTTGAAGATTTGCGCCTGTCAGGTTTGCCTGTTCGAGGTTTACGTCTGTAAGGTTAGCTTGTTGAAGGTTTGCGCCTGTGAGATTAGCCTGTTGCAAATTGGCTCCAGCCAAATTAGTCCCAATTAACTCCGCATTGGATAAGTTTGTCTGCTCAAGATTTATCCCAGTTAACATTACTTGCAACAAAGAGACTCCCGATAAATTGAGTCCAGCCAGAGACTTGATTCGGGTTGCAAAGGCACTTTTGTGGAGAACGGTTGTTCTAGCAATTAGCGCACTTAAAGCTTCTGGATTGAATTCTGTTAAATTGAGCGGATTCCCACAAGGCCAAAAAGGGATTTTGGTTTCTCGGTAGCAAGCACAAAGCAATAAAAATACATTCAATCCCACCGCAGCATTGACTTGCTCAACATTCACGGGGTTTTGTAGTGCGTGGAAATGAGCCCAAGCTTTGTGGGCTATGCCTTCGTCTAACCAATAGCCTTGACAGTAAGCACGCCAGAAAGACAAAAGACGTTGAAACAAAACTTCAAAAGAAAACTTGTGCTTTTGTTCGCGGCGTAAAATTGCGATCGCCAATTCTTCAATTTCCTGGCTCAGTATCCCGTAACCTAATAAATTGTAAATATGCTGGGCAACGCTACTGGGAGAATCAAGTACAAAAGTGAGGGAACCATAAGCCTCATTTTGGCACTGAGTTAATAATTTCAACTCAGCAGTCACAGCCTTAGCACAAAGAAATTCTCCTAACTTAATATGCGAAAACTCAATTAAACTAGTTTTCTCTGAGCTTTCTAAGTCCCGAATTTTAAAATAAAATCCTGGTAGAGTGTTAAATTCACCAGCCAAATTAATTTGATGACGTTGTGAGTGTAAAATTTTCAGAGCGATCGCTTGCATTTGATCGAGTAAATCTTGGGGATGACGATTAGCAAGTAAATTAGCGATCGCTTCTGGAGTCCGGTGGATATGAGCCGATCCTGAGCGCAGCAGCATCGTTTTAATCCCACCAGTTAGTGGATAGCCCAACAACCATCGGCTTAGGCGATGATAAATTTCCCATACCACAGAAGACTTTGGGGTATTAACAGCTAGTTGTAATACTTCATCATTTAGCAGTCCTTCGCGGTGTAAAATCCCCAATAAATGCAACATTAGGGGTTGACGAACAAGGGTAGATAATTCTGAAAACCTTGATTGGCTGGCAAATAAGCCTGACTGTTTTAAGAATGTAAAGAAATTTTGAGCGATCGCCAACGATTGTACTTTTGCCCACTGCTGAAACCATTGTTTGAATTCGTCCACATCCAACGGTTGAATGATAATTCGCTTCAATGATAGGGGGATCTCTGGGGCAATTTCCTGTAATGTTGTTGAGCGGCTCGTTAACACAATTTTGTGTCTATGTTGAGATTGGAAGTTCAGTAGTTGCTGAACAAAAATTGCTTTTGCCCTTACACCATAAGCAGAAGGGGGCAGTTCATCCAAACCATCCAGCAGCAACAGACAAGGAATATTTTCTTGCTCTAACCAAGTTGAAAGATTAACATCAAAAGCAGAATTTAGAGTTTCGATTAAAGTTTTGCCATAAGTTACATCCCTTAGCCTAATTACTATAGGCATCCAAATAGGGTAAACTTCTTGCGCTATCTCTGCTGCCCAAAGTTGGCAAAAACTGGTTTTTCCAAAACCAGGTTCCGACTCAATGACAGCGATCGTTTCTAGATCGGCTAGCTGTTGCTGCGCCCATGTTTTTAAATCAACTGACTTAAGAGCTTTTTTATCCACATCAGAAATACTTTCCTCTATTGGTAAGCCTTTTTGTGGCACATAGATATCCTTGAGGGTAAAAGATTCTATAAGTAAAGGCATACTGAGGTTTTTAATCAAACTTGCACGGTAATGTTCTCGGTGCAAGTCAATTTTCTCACCAACTGTAGAACCCGCTTCTGGAGCGATAAAACTGGGGGCTAATGAAATTCCCAAACGGAAAAACTTTTGCAGTTGGGCTAAAGGGGCAGCATTTTCAGTAACCACTACGAGTATGTCACCAGGAAGTGAGTGAACTAAACGCTGTGTTAAGAGTTTAGCTTCATATTCTTCTGCACCATTGGCAACAAACCAAGCGATGACAGCATGATTTATTTGTTGCACCAGTAAAGAATCTGCAATCAGAGACAGTGCTTGTTCCGCTTGTGTATCAGTTAATTTACCTGGGCTGAGAGTTTTCAGCAATCCTTGTAGTTGCGAATCTTGGAGGATGAGTTTACCAACGTCTTCTTTAAGTACTTGTCCTTGGATTGGTATACTTGCCCGATCTAACCACGGTCTTTTTAGGCTTACTTCCTGCTCTAGAATTGCTTGCAAAGCTTGAAGATAGGCAATTTGGAACGCTAGCCATGTGCCCTCGTTACGTTTTAACGGTTTTTTTTGGCTGAGGCTACGCAACAGGTTTTCTGTTAACTGCGAAATCAGACTGATTTCTTCCCAAACAATCCCTAAAGGCAGTTCTAAAACCTCTACCAAGGTACAGATATCAAAAGGCATGAGGCTTTTGACTTCCATATCCTGAACAATCCGGTAGGCAATACCTGCCAATTGCCCCGCCGAAAATCCTCTGATTTGATTGATTGCGATATAGCGTTCTGCTAACCAGTGCCGAATACTCAAGTTCATTTAATTACACAGTGACAGCTGCTTATGGCAATTATGATCTATTTATTCAGTTTGCGAAAACAGGTAACAATGGGGGAGACAAAGTTTTGTATCAAAGCTGTTTTCTGATTGGTAAAAAACAGTGCTTGTGTAATTGAGTAGATTATGAGCGATCGCCCTTTAAAATTATTGTTATTCGACCAAGACCCAATTTTTCGTTTGGGATTACGGGTAGCTTTGGAAGCAATTCCGAACCTGGAAGTAACAGGAGTAGTAGAAACTGATACCACTGCCTTGCAGATTTTAGCAGAAATTGCCCAAGAAGACCCTAAACAGGTGAATTTGGTCGTTTTGGAATTCGGTAATGGTCGCTCCATCACCAGCCAGCAGCTAGGTTTACAATTCTGTCGGCAACTCAAAGCCTTATATCCCAACCTGCCAATTCTGCTTCTTAGTTCTGTGCAAGAACAAGGACTGCTATTAGCGGCCAAATCTATTGGTGTAAATGGCTACTGCCCCAAGGGTACACCACTTCCTGAGTTAGTCGCTGCTATGCAAGAAGTTGCAGATGGTGGTGAATATTGGTTTCGAAACATAGAAGCAATCACAACTCCTAACTCTTATACAGACGCGATTAATCGCATCTCTCTCCACTCCCCACTCCCTTTTTATAGACAGCGAAATAATTTACGTTTGTCAGGAATTGCTTACATTGACGTTACCCTGGCCGCAGTCACAGCACAATTACAAGTTCCTGGATTAGCAGTATTAGATCGGGCAGTTTTAGCTGGACAGAGGCGAGAACTGCTAGCGGCTCGTTGGTTGCTAAATCGGTTGTTAGTTTCATCACAAGAAAGGCAAGAGGAAGATATTCCGGTTGCTGATGAGCCACCTCTTACCCCTTCATTGAGTAGTGCTATTCAGCCACGGCAAACTGTTTTACCTTTACTTAGTCTGGGAACACTACAATTTAACTTGTTTGCATCTTGCGTTACCAAACTTCAATTCCCTTTACGAAATGTCACAGATGTTCCTTTAGAAATTGACATCTTTCGTGAAGAGAAAAAGCGGGAATTGCTTTATCTTGTCCTGCAAAAATTGACTGAACAGTTGGATGAACTGCGTAATTCTAAACTCGATCTGAATCAATTGTATGAGGTAAAAAATATCTTGTTGCGCGATTTATGGCAAGCAGCAATTACAGATTTCTTTGGCAAATTTTCTCGAATCAAAATAGGGAATCAGAACATAGAAATTGTTAATTTTTTGCTGCAAAATCTAGAAGCTGTGCAAAGAGATATTCTCAACAAGATTCCGCTAGTTTTTGAGTTATATTCTTATCTAATCTTTCAAACAGAATTGAGAATTGATAATACGTCATATCCTGTATTAGGCACTGAAGCAAAGTCCCAAGCATTAATGATTTTAGAGAACTTGTTGATTCAGGTAGCGAATGGAGTAGTACAACCACTGTTAAATTCGTTAGCAGATGTGGAAATCATGAAGCAAAATTTATATTGCAGAGAATTTATTTCCACCAGAGAAATTGAACGTTTTAGAAATGATTTATCGTGGAAGTATCGTCTAATTAATTATATAGAGGAGCCGAAAGCAGTTTTTGAAAGTCGCTATGATCTATTTGTTATTGCACCTCGTGGTATTGCCAAAACTTCAGTTTATGCTCCTCGGAATCAGGAGTTAGCAAAACTTTCTAATATTCCTTTAATAGTGACTTTACTTTTAGAATTTAGTGATGCGATCGCACCGCGTTTAAAATCACTATTATCTTTTTTAGGTAGCGGTATAGTCTTCATCCTTACCCAAATAATTGGTCGTGGTTTAGGTTTAATCGGTCGTGGTATTCTTCAAGGTATTGGTAGCGTTTCGTTACTAGAAAAGAATCTGAGACGAAATAGCGATCGCACTAAGTGAAGAAGGAAGGGGGCAGGGGAGCAGGGAGCAGGGGGAGCAGAGGAAGAAGAACCATTGATTCTTGAGCCATACCCAATGACCAATGACAAATGACAAATGACAAATGACCAATGACAAATGACAAATGACCTTATCGGACTAGCAATTTCCTATATTTACGCGATTAGTCTACTTGTGATTGGCGAGGGACTACGTAGGCTGTTTGGTGTAAAGTCGGATTTGACCCGCAAAGTGATCCATATTGGTGCAGGGATGTGGGTTTTCGGTGTCCTGCTATTGTTTAATCGCTGGGAAATCGGAATTATACCTTTTGCCACCTTTATAGGACTTAACTACCTGTTCTACCGCTACCGATTCATCGGCGCAATGGATACTCAGGATAGCTCACCTGGTACAGTTTATTTCGCTATCTCAGTGACATTGCTTTTCGGACTACTGTGGCGACCAGACGGGCCAGTAGATAGCGTTGCGATCGCTGTTGCTGGGATAATGGCGATGACCTGGGGTGATGCACTAGCAGCATTAATCGGTAGACGCTTCGGGCAGCATAAATACCAAGTAGGAAATTCAGTGCGTTCCTGGGAAGGTTCGGCAGCAATGTTTGTGGCGAGTACGGTAGTGATTTTCTTGGTGCTGTTGCTGCTACCTGGTTCATCACTAAGTCCTCTAGGAACGCCTTTAACTTTAGGGTTAGCATTGTTGACAGCGGTGGTAGCTGCTACTTTCGCCACCCTAGTAGAGGCAGTCTCACCCCACGGCACAGATAACCTCAGTGTGCCTTTAGTCACGGCTGGCGTAGTGTGGGTAATAAAACAAAATCTTTACCTGTTCTCTTAAAATTTTCAAAATTCCGAGTTCAAAGGTGCAACTTCCGTGTTCAAAGGTGCAACTTCCGAGTTCAGAGGTGCAACTTCCGAGTTCAGAGGTGCAACTTCCGAGTTCAGAAGCTCAACTTCCGTGTTCAGAGGCTCGACTTCCGAGTTCAAAGGCTCGACTTCCGAGTTCAAAGGCTCGACTTCCGAGTTCAAAGGCTCGACTTCCGAGTTCAGAGGCGCAACTTCCGAGTTCAGAGCTAGTAATAAATACAAAACTCACCTTGACAGCGCCATTTTGCACTCATAAATTCCAATTGCGGCGGAAATGGAAGAAACCTTCTAAAAACTCTTGCCAAGCAATATCGCTATTTAACTTCTGCTTACTCCATTCTCTTGCCGCTTGTTCCAGAATTTCTGAGAAACTGGGATAGACAGGAGATAAATTTGCTAAATCTTTGACTTTAATTTTTTGGGACATTGCTAAGGCAATCAAATTAATCAATTCTCCAGCTTCTGCCCCTAATATCGAAGCTCCCAAAATTTCGCCATTGCGTAGCACAATTAATTTACACATACCAGTGGTTTCGTCCCGAAGTTGCGCTGCTGCCACTGTTTTAAAATATTGACGCAAAACTAAAACTTCATCTCGACTAAATAGACGTTTTGCCTGTGCCTCTGTCAAACCCACTTGCGCCACCATCGGCACAGAAAACATCGCCCAAGGAATGGAGCGATAATTTACTCGTAATCTAGGGAAAAAGAGTGCATTGTTTAGGGCAATTTTTGCTTCATAATTAGCGATATTAGCAAAATCGTAACCACCAATTACATCACCACAAGCGTAAATGCGGTGGTTAGTGGTTTGTAGTTTATCATTTACCACTAAACTACGCCGATGCCATTTCACGCCTACCGTTGCCAAATTTAGGGATTCAATATTCGGCTGTTGTCCAGTCGCCACTAAAATTTCATCAGTTTCAATGGCCTTATCTCCTGCTTGAATCCACTTTTTATGCTCAATTAGCCTCACCTGAGTTACTGGTTTATCGGTAAGGACGCGCACACCTTCTACTTCCAACTGTGCCTGAAGCAATATGGCTATTTCATGGTCAATATGGGAGAGAACATAAGGATGCTTGACTACTAGCGTCACACTGCAACCAAACCGCGCTAAAGTTTGAGCGATTTCAATGCTTTGGGGAGTTCCACCGATAATTACCCAATTTTTGGGTAATGTCCCTCCCTGTAAAGATTGCCAAATATTAGAAAGGGTTAGATAGCCTGTACCTTGCAATCCCTCAATCTCTGGAATTTCTGGACGCGAACCACTCGCTAGCAAATAGGTACGGGCGTGTAGTAGGCGATTGTTAACGGCAAAAGCGAGTTGGGGCGAAGATTGAAATTGACCACTGCCAACAATGACATCTACCCCCAGCGCGGCTAGGACGGCAGGAGAATGCTGTTCTTTGAGATTTGCGGCGACGCATTGAGCATACAGCATCGCTTCTTGCCATGCCATAGATATGTGGCATTCTTCTGAAATATCAGTGTTTGTGGCATGAATACCAAAACTAGCGGCATTATTCAACTTCTGCGCCAGTTTACCGATTTCGGTAAGAGCATGGTGATGAGTAAACCCATAGTCTACTTTAGGTTCCACCAAGGCAACCGTAGCACGTAGTTGGGTTGCAGCAAGAGCAGCGTAGTATCCAGCAAGACTGCCGCCAATAATTACAACATCGTAGTCAATTGTCATTTGTCATTTGTCATTTGTCATTGGGCATGGGGCATGGGGAATTGGGAATTGGGAATTGGGTAATAATTAATAGTCCTTCTTCCCCTCCTCCCTC
>NZ_JACKZS010000225.1 GCF_014222285.1 Nostoc sp. UCD121 | reverse complement strand
ACTTAGCTGTCTGGAGAAAAGGTATTAATCGTATTTTATATCGGATAAAAGATAAGAGTACCTTATTTTGTCTTCCACCCCGATCGTGTATACTGTCACTGAAAGCATAAGATGAGCAAGTTGCTCGCTTTATGGTTTCAAAGCAGGTTGCTCAATTTATTCTTACAAAAGTAGAAGTAGTGAACTCAAACAGAAAGTAGCTCTGTTGCTCGATTTCAGTTTTCATAGCAGCTATACCTAACCAAAGTTTTAATGCTGGGCATGAATATATTTGCTCACGTTAGGGTTACAAAACAAAACCTTTGCTCATATTATGGTTTCAAAACCTGTTTTCGATAAATAATTTCCGACGTAGTATAAAGGCTTTGGGCTACGTAATTGCTCAACTTATGCTTTCAAAGTTGCTCATCTTATCCTTACAGTGACATATACTGAATTTTTAAATTCAGAGCCACCCAGTGCGATCGCATAATTATTGTGAATAACCCTGAACTAAATAATTTACCTCCGATTAAACTCATTCCCCTAAACGCTGAAACTGCATCGCTCCTTGGGCGCACCACTAGTACAAGTAGTACAAGACCACCCACTGATATCCGGTGGGTAAAAGTTCTGGAATTTTTACGCAGCAACAATCTCGCACCCAACAGCCGCAAACTCTACGAACGTGAACTGAAGCGGTTTTTGGCGTGGAGTGAGATGCACTATCATGAACTGCGTCCACGTCATCTTGCGCTATATAAAGAATATCTCCGTGATGAACTGCGGACTGACGCAGGTAATCCCCTTTCAAAAAGCAGCATCAATGCCTCAATTGCGGCACTCAAAAGCTTTTTCAAATGGATGTCTTACACGTATCCTGAAATTATTGCTACTAATCCTACACTGGGGATAAAACTAGAAAAAGTGCCACTGCCACCAGCCCAGAGTTTAACCCCAGAAGAAATGGAACAGGTTTGGTCAGCGTTGGAGTTATTGGGAGAAACAAAGCAACGCGATACAGCACTCCTTCACATTCTCAGTCATGGACTCCGGGCAGGGGAAGTTGTACAGCTAAATGTTGGCTCATTTGATGGCAAGCTGCTATTTTTACCAGACACCAAAACCAATGAACCACGCTTAGTTCCACTGCGAAAAGAAAGCCGAGAAGTCGTGGCAGATTATTTACAATTACGCTCACAGCAAGGAGAGGTGTTGTCCAGCCTTAGTCCACTGATGATTTCACACCATGCTTCGTACAAAGGTGAACGCTTAAGTTATCACGGCATTTACTTTGCTGTAGAAAAAATTGGTGAAATAGCTCACATTGAGGATTTGCACCCTCACTCCTTTCGTCACACCTACGCTACTGACTTATTGCTATTGGGAGTTGACCCCAGCCATGCACGAAAGTTAACAGGGCATCAAAGCGAGAAAGCGTTTCGGCGCTATACCCTTCGCAGCGAACAAGAAGCCGCGATCGCTGCTTACTATCGTGCAATCGGTGAAGAAGCGGAGTAAGGTATGCCCAAACCGTTAGACCCCAAGTGTCAGCTATGCGCCAAATTACCAACAACTCAAGCAAAACTACTGCATGGGCCACAAGGGGACGGGTGTTGGAATCCAAAAGTCTGCCACAATCGCCGTTCGTTTTACCGCCACCGCGACAAGAATAATTCAGCAGAAATTGATGCAATCGCAGTCGAACCACCAGCAACATATTTTGCAGTGCTGTACTTGTATAAAGAATCAGGGGATAAGCCATTGCACGCCTTGGGCGCAGAACTCTGGCTGGGGCAAAAACCTGTTTGCCGCTTAGAACCAATTCACTGCTTTGGGTTAACGGCTGGCAAGATCCGCGCCTATACAGATCAGGTGTTGCAGGCTTTTGCAAAACAATACAGTGTTTCACTATATCAATATAAGGATCTGTTCGAGATTACCTCAAGCTACTGCCCAGTGCGACCCTGCCCGTTAAATCCTGAATTGTAGCAATGACCACATACCACCAATTAACAATCTGGGATCTGCTGGATGAGTTGTCCGAATCTCCACCAACTTCTTCTCTTGATGCTATGTGGGATTGTTTGGATGCCGAGCTAGAAAGTTTACCCTTGGAGGCACAGTTATCAACCGCAGCGCTTGCCTTCAGTCAAATTGCGGATATTCTCAAGTCTCGTGCCGAAGTGCTGTTGCAAGATACCCGCGATCGCAATAGTCTTTTAGGGCCTGTTGTTAGCACCGATCTCTTTGCTGGTCTGGTGCGGACAACAATGCACCTAGATTTAGATGATTTGATTGAACCGCAAATACCACAAACCTTTAAACCACACGGGCCACACCAATTTTCATCTCCTACTGAGTTGGGCGATTCTGTAGCAGCACCTGTTGAGAAAGCGAATGTTTTGGCAATGCTTGATGAGGTGACAACTTTAGAAGATGTCCGCAATTTGGCATCAGATGAGGATGTGGAAAAATGGCAAAGTGCAATCGCTAACCATCTGATAAATGTCAAAGATGAGATTTCTTTAGTTAAACTGCAATGTGTGTTGGAAATGCCGATGGTGGAGGTGTGGTTGGGGTTATTGCTGGGTGGGTTTACATTAGAACAGCGTGGTGATTTTTATCACAACCATAATGTCTGGGTGAAAAGCTCTCCTTTCTAGGGAAAAGCGATTGCCCCAATAAAAAATCCGGCGTTATGGAGATAAGTGAAAACAGTGATCGCTGTCTTCACTTCTCCTTGCTGTTTTATCTATTGGATTTTTAATCGCTATTTACAAGCGAACGCGAGTAGCGTCTCGTAGAGAGGAAACTTGAGCTTTAGGGGGGAGCGATCGCAGTCCGGCGTTAACGGAGCTTATCGTAAATATCGCCTGTTGCATTGCAAATGACTTATAGCTGCACCAAAGACAGGATGATGCCAACTAGCGAACCTAAAAGTAGCACCATACTGCTGATAGAACTAATGATGCTAAATTACAAATATGTATATAAATCAATTCTATTTTATGAGTAATGAAATTACTGAAAAGCTCAAGCAAGCCTCTGATAGTTTGCTAATGATGAGTGATGTTCGACTGCTCATTTCACCCCGTCAGTGGTGGCTTTAGTTTTATAAAGTTTCCGTAAAAATACTTGTCTTAATCTTTAGTTAACCTTTAATTAGTAATTAATTAACTTAAAACTCATAATTTTGCAGATGTACCTATGATTGATGGTTCATCTAACTCAGCGTGACTACTTCCGGCTAGGCTAATTTAGTCTACCCGACGCACAGATAAGACAAATCCACACAGCTAGTAACTAGCTGTGTAGAGATATTTTCGTGCGATCGATTAGCAGTAAGGAGTGTCTGCTTGTCTGACTGACATCAAAAAAGTTAAACATTTAACATTCCTCAAATTATGACTATCAAAAAGCTTGTCGGACTACTAGTTCCATCTACCATTTTGTTGGGAGCAATGACAACGCCAGTAGCAGCGTTGTCGCTCAAAACTATTGGTACTTACAGTACAGGTATCTTTAATGAAGGGGGGGCAGAAATCCCCACTTATGACCCTGTAACGCAACGGCTATTTGTGGTCAATGGAGGTACTAAGAGTATTGACATCATCAATATTAGTGACCCAACTCAGCCTTCACTATTTAAAAGTATCGATATAACTGCCTATGGTGGCGGGGCTAATAGCGTTACTTTCAAAAATGGCTTACTGGCTGCGGCAGTGCAAGGATCTGTGACCCAAGATCCAGGTAAAGCAGTGTTTTTTAACGCCAACGGTGATTTCTTAAATTCTGTTACTGTGGGAGCGTTGCCTGATATGCTCACCTTTACACCCGATGGAACTCGTATATTAGTAGCTAACGAGGGTGAACCAAATAGTTACAATCAGCCCAATAGCGTTGACCCTGAAGGCTCAGTGAGCATTATAAATCTTGCTAATTTTAGTGTAATTAACGCTGGCTTTACGCAATTTAACAGCCAGATTGATCGGATGCGAACTGCGGGAGTTAGAATTTTTGGCCCTAATGCTACCGTTGCTCAGGATTTAGAGCCAGAATATATAACTGTTTCAGAAGATTCTACAAAGGCTTGGGTGTCGTTGCAAGAAAATAATGCGATGGCACTCCTCGACCTTATCAACAATCAAATTACCGATATTCTACCTTTAGGCTTCAAAGATTATAGCCTACCAGAAAACGGCATTGATGCTAGCGATCGCGATAATGCTATCAACATTGCTAACTGGCCTGTCTTGGGGATGTACCAACCTGATGGTATAGCTTCCTACAAAGTCAATGGCAAAACCTATATTGTCACAGCTAACGAAGGTGATGCTCGTGCTTACGATGGTTTTTCAGAAGAAGTAAGGGTGGGTAATAATGCTTATCAACTCAACCCTACAGCTTTCCCTAATGCTAGTGCTTTAAAACAAAATAGCAACCTGGGTCGTTTAACAGTCACCAACACTCTTGGTGATGAAGATGGCGATGGTTTGTTTGAAAAAATTTACGCTTTTGGTGGTCGTTCTTTCTCAATTTGGGAGTGGGATGAAGCAACAAAAAAACTCAAGCAAGCTTACGACAGTAGCGATGATTTTGAGCAAATTACTGCCCAACTGTTACCGAACTTCTTTAACTCTAATAATGAAGAGAACAACTTTGATGATCGTAGCGACAACAAAGGCCCAGAACCAGAAGATGTCAAAATTGCCGAAATTAATGGTCGCTTTTACGCTTTTGTTGGGTTAGAGCGTATTAGTGGTGTGATGGTTTATGATATTACCGATCCACTCAATCCTACTTTCGTTAACTACGCTAACAATCGTGATTTCACAGTTAGTCCAACCATAAACGATAAAACTAATCCAGAGGTAGGGGACTTAGGGCCAGAAGGTCTATTATTTATCTCAGCCGTTAATAGTCCCAATGGTAAACCTTTGTTGGTGACAGCTAATGAAGTCAGTGGAAGTACAACAATTTTCTCAATTGATGATGTAAAATCTGTACCTGAGCCTGGAACTATCTTTGGATTTTTGGCAACTGCTATAATGGGCATTCTGAAATTTAAGCACAAGAATTAGAACTCTCAACAATAACTATAGAGAGTTGAAATGGAAAATAATTTATTTTTCCCTTTTGTCAAATTCGGCATCACCGTGCCAATCCGGGAAAATAGTACGAATCGAAAATTTCTTGTGCCTGAAACGACGATTTTTCGTTCAAACTAGATCAAAACTAGCAGCATAACCATAGTTATTTAACAAATTTGATGGTAGACAGCATTTCTTGTAAAGCTTGTCCAATCTTGGTTTTAGCCAAAGCGTACAAATTATCTCTTTCGGCACGGTGATGCCTTGTTTATCGCCAGTATCTCCAGGGGTGCAACAGTACCAAAAAACAGCTTCTTCAAGCCGAAGCTAATGCTAAAAGTAAGAAGCTAGAATTTTGGAATCAATCTCAGCCTGTGATGCCTTGGGATTTCCGGCGACGTAAGAAAACAACTCAAGCAACAAATACGCGATCGCAAACACAACAGTGCGATCCATCGTACCCAGATATTTGCGTTCCACCAAATTCGGCTGATTTGAATTGTCCTGATATTCCTTATCGCAGATTTAAAGTGGTTCCACCAGACCCACACGAGTTTGATAGAGATGGGGATGGCGTGGGTTGCGAACGGTGATGAAAAGCCATCAACCTAAATTTTTTTCTAAATATTCTGTCATCATCCGTTTGAGATCAGCAATTAGACTATTAACATCGCCACCTTGAATGTGAATCTCTTGTTCCTGTCCAATGAGATAACTCATACCTTTATAAAGGGCTTTCATTACCCTTGCAATCTGTAATCCCTGGATAGGACTGAGATGAGGTCTAACCCGTAGAAGTAAATTATATATATTGGTTAATATTTCTTGCTCAACTCTTTGAGCCGCTTGGGCCAGCGTGATTTGCCCTTCTTGCCCAGCATTAAGATGTCTAAAGGCCGGATATTGACGTTCAAAAGCAACCATCGGGTCAATCACCCGCGAAACGATAGTAGCAAAATCTAAACCGGAAACATCCTGCTGTAAAGCAGTTATTATATTGTTACTTAATTGTTGTATATATCGCTCTCCCAAAGCAGTTAAGATTGCTTCCTTATTTGAGAAATACTGATACACCGAGCCAACAGAAATACCAGCACGCTCGGCTAAGACATTAGTGTTGATAGCTTCTACTCCTGCTTCGACCAGCAAATCGGCGGCGGTATCTAGAATTAAATCACGTCGTTGCTGACCACGCTTGCCGGAAGGATGGCGACGAGTTTTTTGAGATATTGAATCGTCACATGAAACTGGTGAGTTGGGTGCTTTATTGCTTGGAGATTGACTATGTGAGCTTTTGCTCATATACTGCCTAATATGAATACGAGTAATAGCTCACATTAACAAAGTTAGGACAAAATCTACAAGCAATACAATCACTAGGAGATAAAGAGCATGAATGGTAAAACAGCATTTGTGACGGGAGCAACAGGTTTGCTGGGTAGTAATCTTTGCCAATTGCTAGTTTCACAAGGATGGCAAGTCAAAGGGCTGGTGAGATTTATTGATAAGGCTAAACGTTTTCAGCCAAATAGCCGGGTTGAATTTATTCAGGGTGATATTGAGAATGTGCCTGCCTTTGCTCCAGCATTAAAGGGAGTAGATGTCGTATTTCACACCGCAGCCTTTTTCCGGGAGTATTATCAGCCGGGTGGTCACTGGGAGAAGATGAAACACATCAATGTGGATGCCACAATTGAACTTTTGCAAGCGGCAGAGGCACAAGGCGTAGCAAGAACAGTTTTCACCTCATCCAGTGGCGTTATCCAAACCTATCCCCATCAAGCGGCAACTGAAACCGCCCCTTACAGCAAATTCGCTCAAAAAAACCTCTACTTCAAAACTAAAGTTCTGGCAGAAAAAGAAATTTATCAGTTTCTAGAAACTAGTCGAATGGATGTAGTCATGATTCTGCCTGGCTGGATGATGGGGCCTTACGATGCTGCACCGACTTCTGCGGGGCAGTTGGTGTTAAATCTATTGGCCAGTAAACTGCCGGGAATAGTTAATGGTGGTGCTTGTTTGACTGATGTTCGGGATGTAGCGGCAGCGATGATTAGTGCTTCCCAACGAGGAAAACGGGGTGAGCGTTACATCGTAGCAGGTTCCTTAAAAACTATGAAAGATATTGCTTTAGAATTAGAAGCGATTTCCGGGGTGAAGGCTCCGAAGATGGTAATTCCTGATGGGATTGCACTCTCAATTGCATGGTTGTTAGAAATCTGGGCAGGTTTAACAGGTAGTGTCAACCCTATGCCATTTGTTGGTGTCCAAACCTTATTAGAAACAGCGAACTTAAGTTCAGCTAAAGCTATGCAAGAATTGGGAGTCAGTTTTCGACCTTTGACAGCTACATTGAAAGATACAGTTATGTGGTATCAGTCTCAAGGTTATTTACAGAAATGATTGTTTGAACGCAGATTTTATTTGTTTAAACTCCACACTCTCACTTTAGACACGTAGCGGCTTGTCCTTGGACATCGCCAACCTTTGAGCATTCTCAAAAGCTATCTAATTCGGGCATTCCACCCCAGACTGACGCGTATTAACCAAGCCGCTCTTAAGCAGTTCTTCCCTAAAGCTAACCTCAACCCCACCTTTGCCATAAGCCATCACCTCTGCAACAGTTCGCCCTTGCTCATCTTTCGCCACCGGAATGACGATTAACAGTTAGCTCTTTATTATCCAACCGTATTCATAGGGGGCTTCGCCTTTAGGACTTTTAAATATCCGCAGGTCGGGTCCTCCTTGTTTGTCATGGGAACCGGAGGTGAAGGAAATAGTTGGCACTTTCCCGCCAGCAAGTTCTACTGCTCTTAGCCACACTTCTTGCTGTTTCTGAGGTTCAAGCTTTGTCATGGGTCGAACTTGCCCTGGCTTAGAATTGAAACCAGAAAAGACCCGAATAGCACATACACTATATCCAAACTTAAGTGAAGATGGTCAACCAGGATTTGATTTTCTGGGGCATCATATTCAGCAAATAAAAGTGGGGAAATACCGAGACAATAAAAATAGTCAAGGTACTCGTCTTGGTTGTAATGTTCCCCCTCGACCTTCTCAAACCTGCAAGGTGGTCTGGAAACTATTGCTATATAAGGGTTTCAGTAATTTTTACGTAAAATTGATAGGGAAGCGCAAATCTTGGGTATCCCCCGTGAGTAGCAATCGCACCTCACTTGGTGTAAAATATTCTCTCTTGTTTACTAGCTGTACCGTCACTTCTGCTGCTTCCAAACAAGGTTGTACTCCCTTTCAACAGCTGCCAGCAGCTTTGCCTGCAAGGATGATAAATAAGGTTTGGCTTGCTTCCCCAACCCCTCCAACAGCCAATCTACAGAAGAGTCACGGCTGGCCAGTTGATGCAACTGCCGTAATCTCACACATAACTGCTGCATGAATTGGCAATCTTCATCAAGCAATTCCAGTAACTTCAGGTGTTCGATTTTTACGGTGTAGTCGCCGTCCCATGTCTGGACTGTACAGCTATAGTCTCCAACATGAGTTACCACACCCCAATAACCCGCTTTCCCTCTCAAGTCTGAATTATCTTTGGGCAGAAGAACGCATATCTCCCCAACGTGGTAAGGATTGGGTACTTTCGTCCTTTCGCGTATCCTATCCACTACGTCTTTCACTATGCGACTGGATGGAATCTTATTGCCAGCTTGCTCCACTGCCTGCTGCCATACATCCGCTTGCACAGCCGGTTCCAACTCGGCTTTCGCCAAAAACCGCAATTGTCGTTCGTTGGTCGGCATTGGAATTTGCCGACCAATGGTCGGCAAAAACTTTTGAAGATTCTCATAAACCACAGTAGCCGAAATCTTTAAGTAGGCGGCATCACGACTATAATTGAAGCGTTCGCGGCAGTATTCTTCAAAAGTACGGTGCGTGGAACGGTACAGCCGTCTGTCCCTCAACTCCATCAGCGCCTGGCCTGCTGACAAAAATGCCCTTTCTACCTGACGTTCAAATTGCAAGCGTAAGCTTTGTTCTTCTTCGGTCAACTCTCTTATTTCAACAGCAGTCACCGTAATCGTTGCTGAGGCTGGGTTATCTTGCTCAAAAGTATTTTCCTTTACAGAGTCGGTGGTTGGCTTTGGTTCGCCAGATACCGGATGAGCAACTTTCTTGCGTCTGGATGGTGGTTTGTTCATTGCCCCACCTCCAGGCTGACAGCAGTTGAACAAATATTGAATTGTGTCATCATGGGATATATGTTTTTTATCTATGCCCCCAACAATACGAAGGATGGGGTTTTTCGTTGCTTTTTATATTTTGCAGCTTTAAAGCACTACCAAATATAAAACTCATTAACAAATCTCATAGACCAAGTATAAAAAAAAACACTACGCCAGAGGTATTACAACAACAAAATACTGTTTGGGCGTATTCTAGAAAATACCCTCTTCAAGACATGGGTAAAACAACGGCTAATGCTTGATTATTTGACGGCGGGTATTGCATTTTGGATGACTTTGTTTGGAGTACAGGAGTCGTTGTTAGAATTTCGCCTGGGTTATCTCGGTCGTTACTGGTTTCTTGCGATTAGTGCTAGCCTACTCCTGAGCTTTTTGCTCTCTGCCCCAATTATTATCACGCTAATCATTAAATTTGCAGTAGATCCATTCACTTTCCCAGGCAATATTATTCTTTGTGCGATCGCTGCCGTCATCTTTGGTGTGATTCTCACCTTGGCGCAATGGCTGATACTCCGTCAATCCGAGATGACACCAAGAGTCTTTGCTCTGATCAATACAGTTATTGGAATTCTCATCTACTTCCTACTGGTGTGGCTCAATGAAGGTACTCTGGAGTGGAGCGGTAATCTCTTTGGGGGCTGGAAAACTGTCCTCGTCTTTTTAGCTGGTGGTGCGATTACCGGAGCAGCCACTGGTATTGCTTTGGATTTTTACTGTGAGCGAGTAGAACAGCGATTAATTCAGCTTGAGAGAGACAGAGTAGCAAGAGAAACCAGAGAGAGAGAACGGATAAAAAACGAAATATTTGAAAGAAAAAAGCTTGAGGCAGAAAAGCTCGAAAGAGAAGCCCTAGAAAGAAAAATCATTGAGAGAGAAATGGCCTTAGCTGAAGAGAAAAAGTGGTACGAAGAACATGGTGATGATGATTTCGATTATGAGGATGAAGATGATGAAGAATAATATTTGAGTATCAATTTACACGCTAAACTGTCAGGCTAAAATGAGTCCAAAGCGCAAAATTACCCTGGCTTTTATCCTTCTTTAGTAGTAAAGGAAAATTTTTGTGTAGCCAAGGGACTTATAGTAGCCAAAATTTTATTGAGACAAAGAGGCAGCGCAGTCTTCTGCCTTAGTGCTAGTTCCTCCCTTTAGGAGCTATATCTGCATGGTATTTATTGAACTCTTGAAACGCGATCACAATCTCAAAGTTTTCTTGGCTTTTAACCATTTAATATCAAGCAGATAAATGTGATTCGCTTAAATTCAAGATTAAAATCATGATCTTAACTTGCTAAGGTAGTCCGAAATTAGCAATTCTGACAAAAGAAGGTTTTGTCGCAACAAACTACTTTTGTCAGTAGTTAGCAACGCTGTCAAGAATAGTACAAGCAACTGCTTTCAATGAAGAACAATTGTCTGTTGTGTTTCCTGTGTGTTCCTGATTTAGCTGAATTTCCCTAATTTCTATGAGTTACAAAAAATACATTGCTGGCATTCCAAACATTGCCAAACTAAAGCTTACAAGCAAAGGCAGTATCCGCGATCGCAACCTACAGATACCGGATACTGCTAACTTAAACACCTATACTAAGGCTTGAATACTTAACAAGTGCCATGCAGACTTAGTTGGTAAGCTGGTTGTGGTTAAAAAATATCAAAGTAATTTAGTAATGAAATATTGGTGCGCTCAAGGATCAAACAAAAGTAGCTCTTTTGCAGTGTCGGCGCATTTAAAGCACTCACAAAAAGTTGACAAAACCCATAATTTTGGTAAAAAATCAACCATTCAAGGTACATTGCGATTGTCCAATTATGGTTTGATAAATGATACAGTGTAATTTTTCGTTGCCACCTGAGTATGTTCTTCGTAAGGCCAAGCCTTTTGATATGTGGTTAATAGTATTTTTTGTGTTTAGAGCAAGGCTAGACCCCAGTCAATTAAGATGGCAGCAATTTTGGGTCATTGAATGTGATGGACATTTAGTAGCCTTCGGGCAGATCCGAAACTTTCACTTAGCACAAGAGATAGGCAGTTTATTTGTTGCACCGACTTGGCGAAACCGTGGTTTAGGGACTGTTTTGATACAGCATTTAATTACTCAAGCTAGTCAACCGCTTTATTTAAAATGCTTAAAACATCAATTGGTGAATTTTTACATTAAAAGAGGCTTTGTATCCGTTAATTTTAAAGATTTACCACCATCCCTCAAGCCAAAGTTTGGACTATCCCAATTACGAAAGAGGTTAACGAAAGCTTTTGTGCTATTTATGAAGTATGAATCTCCCAACTGAGCGCTTATTAACATTAACCTTTATCGCTGTATTGTACTCTTTCAATTACGAATATTTAAGTTGCACAATACTGCTATACTCTTGTGCGCCATTTAGATGACCTGGCTGAGTTTACAAGTTTTAACCTACAAGTATCCCAACCTTATTTTAAATATAAAAGAGGTCTTTTGAAACTATATAC
>NZ_JACKZS010000571.1 GCF_014222285.1 Nostoc sp. UCD121 | reverse complement strand
GTGTGGGGATATTCCCGAAAACAGTGATTGCCAGAAGTTCTTGAAATCGCTGTGATTTGGCAGAATATCTCTGATGATTCATGATTAAGTTATCCGATAAATATTGTGAACGATGTGGCTAGTGTCTTGGATATGTATCTTTATTTCTGTAGTGCCAATTATCCTGATATTTATCCAGTATTAATTTTGGTGAGTATTGATACACAAATGCCCACTGTGCTGGATATAACTCAAAAGATTTTTGAGTAAGAATCCAGGTTTACAACATTTGTAAT
>NZ_JACKZS010000224.1 GCF_014222285.1 Nostoc sp. UCD121 | reverse complement strand
AGATGGATGCCTTCGACAGCATCAATTACTCGATGGTATTCTACACGATCAATTACTTTTCAGTTTGCTAGCCTTAGAGTGGGAAGAAGATTGTAGATTGTCAGAGACTAAAATGTAAAATGATTACTCCATGAGGGTGCAAATGGACAAGCGATCATCAACACTTCCGACGTTAAACGCTAAATTTTAATTAGCCACCCAGCAGGAGTTTTCTTTTCTTATGTGGTTCTGGTCTGCCGATTCAGTGGAACAAGAATTATTTGATTTGTACGCTCCAGCCCTGCAATCGCTCGGCGTAAATTTTAATGACGAGCAACTCCAAGACACTCTAGAAGCAGCAAGTTATGGTTTAGAAGATGCTTTCAGGAGCGCAATCGTTTATATACTCTGGCTCGAAGAAAACCTGAAGCCCATCTACCCGACTGCGATATTAATCGACGCACTAGCAAATCAATGGCGCACCAAGTACTGGAAACCGGAGTATTTAGAACTTGAACAGTTGCTCTCACCCGGAAAGCGCTGGTGGAGGGCAGCAGTGGATAAGTGGGGTTACGACGAGCGTAATCAACTGGTTGCAGACATATTTTACGACCACGGGCAGGAATTTATTAAGTTCCGAAATGGGAAAGAAATTCTGGTTGACACTGCTTATAAGTGGGGATGGGAGCGAGTCGCAGATTATGCGTCCCCGTTTTCAGAAAGTAATTCGTCGTTGCGCGGTATCAATGCAAGGGAATCTTGATCTACATCTTCTGCACAAAGTAGATAAGCACCGTCAAGCAGCAATTCAAAATTCAAAATTATTAATTCAAAATTAAAGGCAATTGGAGCTTGAACTCACCACTTTTTTGTTGACCGCCAAATCAAACATTGTTGCGGGGGCTTGTACCCACAATAAATAAATAAATAAATAAATAAATAAATAAATAAATAAACTAGCCCTTATTTATTTTTTGCGTGAATTTGCTGGAAATTATTGGCATTTCTAGTATAAAAAGGTTACATTGCTGTGGAGAGTCTCGAATGTTAAAGTTTATCGGAGAAATAAGATCGTGACAATCGTAAATGTACTAAAAAAGTTATCAATAGCTTCTCCTTTCATCCTGACAACAGCTTTAGTTTCTGCACCATCTGTATACGCATCTGAAGCGATACAGAGTTTCGCTGGTGGATCTAACTTCCCAGCTTTTAATGGTACAAATCAAACAATTGGTTGGTCATTCACTGCTAATGAAAACCTCTCGGTTACTGCATTAGGTTTTTACGATCAAACTCTTGCGAATCCTCTATCACAATCCCACTTAGTTGGTTTGTGGACATCGGACGGGAATTTACTAGCTTCAACAACTGTCCAAACCACCAGCCCACTAACTGGAAGCTTTCGTTACCAGGATATTACGTCAGTCAATCTTCTTGCTGGAATGTCATACGTTATTGGTGCAGCAATAACTAGTCCATTTAGTGATATTTATACTGTTCCCGGATTTGTAAATACGGCTCCAGAAATTACTCTCACCGGTAGCGCCAGAAATGGTTCATCCCAAGGCTTTAGTTTTCCTTCAACCCTGACAGCAGGTAACGGTAGGATTGGCCCCAATTTCAAATTTGACGTAGTTACCCAAGCTGTTCCCGAACCCGCCTCCCTGATGGGTATCTTAGGCTTAGGTGCTTTCGGTATCACGTCTCTTCGTAAACGTAAGCAACTAGTTACAGAATAAACGAACGGACAGTAAATAGGACTTTATGTGCTTCTTTACCTCTCCCTTGCGCGTGCGCTGGGGGAGGCGCTTCGTGCTCTTGGGTGTAAGTAGTTCGATGGAGTTGGGGCTTACTACCAATTTGAGACAATTTAGTTCAAAGAGTAAGGAGTGGAGTTGGCAGGGTAGGGTTCAAATTGTTTGATTTATGCAAGATATCTAATCACAATACCCCACTGCGGATATTTCATCAGCAACTTCTTGATCGCGATCACCAGCGCCGGATCATTCCAACACTCTTGCAAGAAGTCAAACTCCAGATTATGCCCAGAATTCGCCGCAACTTTGAGCGTAAAACTCCCGAATATAATTCGGAGAATATAAGCGAATAAGCCAAATTTATTTGGCATTATTTATGCTAAACCTGATCTTGTAATTCCTGGATTCGATTCGGCACAGATGCTAAACTTGAGCGCACTAGTAGGACTGTTAGGATTATTCGGCATCGCTATTCACGCTTGGTCAACATTACCGGATACTATACCAGTCCACTTTGGATTTGATGGACAAGCCAATGGTTGGGGGAGCAAAAAAGTTCTGTGGTTGTTACCAATTGTCGGTTTAGCAATTTATGGACTTTTAACATTTATTAGTCGTTATCCCAATACATTTAATTATCCAGTTGTAATTAATGAACAAAATGCTTTGCAGCAGTATCAAATTGCTTGTTCAATGCTGAATTGGTTAAAAAGTGAGATGGTTTGGATATTTGTTTACATTGAATGGCAAATATTCCATCTAGCGACTACAGAAAATCCCAATTTAGGGGTATGGTTTATGCCTGTAACATCAATAATTATATTTGCGACAATTGGATATTGGTTGAGTCAATCTTTTCTGGCACGTTAACGCTATACAAAATAGTCCCGAATGCCATTTTGATTCGAGCCTTACAATAACAGTGGAATCCTATTGCATGGAGTGATGAGTACATTGAACTACCCTGAGCTAGAGTCTACTGGGGCAAAGGTGATGGAATGGCGCAGCTTCCAAGTGAGGGTATGATGTACGTAATCGTCTCGTTGCTGAGTTTCCAAGTCCATTGCTTCCAGTCCCAATCCAATGGCATTTGAACGACAATTATGAGTAACCCTCTTTCCCATCCCGAAGATCCAGACTTCCATTCATCTATTCAGGATAATCTAAAACAGCTTTCCGCTCAGTTGGGATCTCCTTTGTCCGAATTATCAGTCATGGAAATATACCAGAATGCGTGCGATCTCCTGAGCCACGTTTCTCCATCACCTCTTACTCTTGCCCGCGTTGCTGGAACATTACTCGTCTATCGAGTCCAGGACACAGAACCGGAAGAATTTGAGTGGTTCAGCACCCAGGTGAAACAATGTCTGGATGAAGAAGAAGTTGAGGAGTTAATTGAATCCATACATCGCACGGATGCTTTGTAATCGCTGAAAAAGGTGGAGTCTCGCGTACATCGGATACCGTCGCATCATCTCTTGCAATTCCACTCGTTCACCTTGGGGCGTGTACACAGTTTCGCCAGACAGCGCAATCACAATCCTTTGCCGCCTTGCCCACTCGAACCAAGCGATCGCAGCAGACTTGGCCTGTTACGCCTCCGGTTTCCTCCCTTCTTTGCAAGTAGCCACAAACACAGCCTCCGGTGACTTAACTCCTTTCCAAGTTCGGAGTGCTTCTTTGATATAAGCGATCGCAACTATCTTTCGTTATAAAGATAAGACTTCAAACAAAGTGCAAATTTTCACCATAGAACGAGGGTGGTTATGCCAGACCTGGGGAAGAATAGCCTGAGCAGTTACAGCATCTGAGCATTTGAACAATCCATACTGATTGACCTTTTGAGCTAGTGGCTTTAAAGCTTTTGTCCAAGGTCGGTGGTTCCACAAAGGTGATTTCCTTTCAATATCTAATAAATCATATCCGAGTAGCTTTAATCTCGGATGATTTTCTGGAATATTATGTTTACTGGCATCTGTAAACAATAAATAGTATTGTTTGCTTGATAACGGACTTGGTAGCCAATCGAGCAAGTTCCAAACTTCATCTAGCGAATCTAAACGGAAGTTACGTGAATAATTAACGTGTGGATTGCACCAAGGATCAATACTCCGGATTTGATGAAGAGCAGGGAAACCCAGGTACTTTGCATACTCTCTATATTCGTCATCGTTGACAAACTTAATTACTCTTGTACTTAACCACATTATTCGTACTTTTAACGCTTTTATCTACATACCGGGAATTTGATTGCTACTCATTCCTCTTTTATAACTTTGGAAGAACTTAATCTCTGGAAGTTTTTGAGAGCTTTAATGCGAATCAACCAAATTCTGATGTCCAAGCGGAATTTGCCAAAATACTAAATCTTTTCAAATCCAAAATTATTACTGAATCTGAACCATTAGTGGTAAGCTTTTCAAATATTTAAAAAGGTTTACATGACAAAAAGTTTACTAGATTTACTCACTACTAGACATCAACTTACCGCCTAATAACAAGCTAGTCAACTGTTTGTACAAAACATCCTACTTTTCCTACTTTTCCCAATTTCAAATATTGCAAAACGATGATCTTGAATAACAAATACATAAGAGAATGTTTTATATCTGGGTACTAAACATGGCTGAAATACCAAATTCCATATAGTACTATGTACGATACGTAACTTCTAAATCCATTCAAATTACCAACGGAAACGAAATATTAGTAGAGACGGCGTGGCGTTGGGAGTGGGAACGAGTTTTGGGATATGCCAACAGTTGAAGTGTCATCACTCAAGGGTTGTCGTAAACATCGCATGAAACCACAACATAAATGGTAATCACTACCGATTCCAATCAACCAACACCCCATCAACAATCGCAATCCCCCACTGCGGAAACTTCGCCAACAATTTCTTGATCACGATTACCAGCGCTGGATCATCATTCCAACACTCTTGCAAGAACTCAAACCCCGGATTCTCCCCTGAATTCGCTGCTCGATTCAATTTTTCCCTCCTTACAGGTCGCATATTTGACCGCGCAACAATTGCCTCATGCGACCATTTTTCAGATTGTGGCACGGGCGCAGCGGAACTTTCACCCTCATAAACTGCTTTGACTTCTCCACCCGAAACTGAATTTTCAGTCATTAACTCAGCAGAGGGGCGACTCGGTTCTATTTTCTGATCTGCGATCGCTGAAGTTGAAGATTTTTCAATTTGGGCAGGCGACGCGGCGGAACCAGTGCCTTTATGATCTGCTTTCATTTCTACATCGGAAACTTGGTTTTCTCCTGGCAAGAAAGCAGATTGACCTTGTTCTACTTGCCCCTGTATTTGATTAGCGATCGCTTCCTTGTCAGAAAATTCATTTTGGGCGACGGGCGCGGCGGAAAAAGCACCTCCATGACAGTCTCTCGGCTCAACACCACAATCTTGATTTTCAGCCAACAACGGAGCAGGTTGACTTGGTGCAGCATCCACAAGCGTTAGCGTCGTGCAGTCCATTGCCGTAGGCAAGTCTTTCTCTTTCTCTGACACGCCCTCGACAGTCTGAGGCGACGCGCCCCTCAAGGGCGCGTGAGCCGTCTCCTCAACTTGCGAAATGTCATTTAGCGTGTCAGAGAAACAGCTAACGAACTCTTTTGAAGAGTTCGTTAGCTGTTCCTGAGTAGTTCGTGAGGGTTCCTGGAACCCTTGCTCTGACTGATTTTGACTTAAAATAGATGCTTGATTTAAAGCACGTATTTCTTCACAGCCAGCATCTTTATCTGAATCCCCAGCATTTAATTCTCGTTTTTCAGCATTTGGTTGCTGATTTTCGGCATTGGCTTTCTCCCAAAACTCCTTCATCCGGCTACCATGCAAATTCTTCACCATCCAGCTAGCCGTTTCCCTGCCATCCTGAATTGACTTGTCGGGCTTGAAAATGAACAACCCGCTTTCAGCTAGAATTTTCTTTGCACAGATAAAAGTACTGTACCCCAAAGCAGAGGTCAAAGGCATCCACCGGGAACCATAAGGGTCAGCCGTCCAGCATTCTTGCCATAATTGCGTAATTGATGGTTTTTGCTGCGAAGCCCACAGCAAATCTTCTATGGGAATAATCACATGAAGTCTTTTGTATGGTGACTGTGGTTTAGCAGCAGCCTTTTTGAGCTTGGGACGAGTAATAGTTGCAGTCATTCTACAATCTCCTGTTTATATTGACGCACGGAAATTTCCCCCACTGTGATGCGGGGCTTGCTACTTGTATTTGGTTGTCTAAAAAGTTACCGATACACTGAAAGCCTATTGAGGTTGCCAGAATCGCAATTCGTCTCGAAAGTACCTCTCAGTCTTCTTTGAGCGTTCCTTCCAGCAATCTCAAGCCACCAATTATTATTTACAGCAATTTTGGTAATTTTTGGCAAAATTCAGGAATATAGGAAGCTGATACTGTATCAATCTTTGGTTTTGTTGACTTGCCAAAATTATAAAACTGTGAAAAAAATACTGATATTATCAGCCAATCCTAAAAACAGTAGTAGATTGCGCTTGGATGAAGAAGTACGTGAAATCCAAGGAGCAATAAAACGAGCTAAAAATCGAGAACAGTTTGAAATTGTCACTGAATGGGCAGTGAGAGTTGACGACTTACGTCGTGCATTATTAGAGCATCAGCCGGGGATAGTGCATTGCTCTGGTCATGGCTTAGGATGTGATGGCTTAGTTCTTGAGAATCTAGCAGGGGAAGCAAAACTTGTAAGTACAGAGTCTCTAGCTAAGTTATTTAATTTATTTCAAGCAAAAATTGAATGTGTTTTACTTAATGCTTGTTACTCCGAAGCTCAAGCAGATGCAATTTATCAACACATTAATTGTGTAATTGGAATGAATCAGGCGATTGGAGATAAAGCTGCGATCGCATTTGCTGTGGGCTTCTATGATGCCTTGGGTGCAGGTTATTCTTATAAATACTGTTATGATATCGGCTGCGCTTCTGTTGACTTAGAAGGTATTCCCGAATCAGCCACTCCAGTATTGAAATTTAGACCACAACCTTCTCAAGAAGAACATAAAACAGAGAATCATACTAATCAAGAATCGATAACTCAACCAAATAATTCAATTAGCCAAACATTTGGTAACGACAGCATTGGCTTTGGGTCGATAGGTTCAGCCGGAAATATTAATATTCAACGATAGGAGGTTGGGATGAGTGGGACAATTTCTCAGTCTGCTGGTGATAACGCCATTTTATTTGGCAGTATTGGTCAAGTTGGAACTATTAATATTCTCAAACTTGACCCCGCAACAGGAGCTAAAGTTACTCTCGTCTCGCCGGAAAATCAGCAATCTCCCCAACTTCGCCGCCTTCCTATTATTTTAAATCCTCGTCCTTTTCCCTTGTTGTTGGGTCGTCGAGAAGAAGTAAAAATCGCTTTAGATGCTCTACCTTATGACCAACCAGTAGAGTTTTTTGGTTTAGCTGGTATAGGCAAAACAGTTCTTTTACGCTACCTAGCCCATCATCCCTCAATTACTCCAGCTTTTCCTGATGGGATTATTTACCATCGCTGCAATCAATATGAGTCAGTCTCTGATTTATTGCAAGTTTTCTTTAATGCTTTTTACGAAAACAGCCTTCAATTCAAGCCATCAGATATTGAAATTCGTCAAGTTTTAGCAAATAAAAAGGCTTTAATTATTTTAGATGGGGCAAACCTGGCTAGGGCAGAAGTACAAAGTCTAATTATTGATTTGCCTAGTTTTACCTTTCTATTTGCGGCTGGGGAACGTCAACTTTGGGGAGAAGGACAACCAGTAAAATTAGGTGGACTACCCTTAAATGATGCCTTGGCTTTAGTAGCCAGAGAATTAGGCCATCCTCTGGGCCAAGAAGAACGCGCAGATGCAGAAAGTCTTTGTATAGCTTTAGATGGTCATCCACTGAAGATTCTGCAAGCTGTAGCCTTAGTGAATCAGGAAGATTTATCTTTAGCGGTGATCGCGCAACGGTTTAAAACTGCTACTAATAGTAGTTGGGTAGAAAAACTCTTCTCATCCTTAAAAAAACCTCAGCGTCTAATTCTGGCATTATTAGCAGCTTTCGGTGCAAACATCGCTTTAGCATCACAGCAAATTGCAGATTTATCTGAATTGCCCCAAGTGCAGACTTTACTAGAATCATTACTCAAACGTAACCTAATTGAGGTAGAAGGCGATCGCTATAGTCTGGCTAGTTCTTTAGTTGAGGAATTACAAGAACAATCAGACCTCACCCATTGGATGGAACGTAGTGTTAATTATTTTACAAATTGGCTGCAACAAAATGGTATTACAGAAAGCCTAATGCAAGAATCTCAGACCATTCTCAGAGTTGTAGAATGGGCGGTTGGGGTTGGTCGTTGGTCTGATGTACTGACTTTGGGAAAAGCTATTGAAGGATATTTGGCCTCAAGTTGTCAGTGGGGTACATGGAACAGGTTATTACATTGGCTGTTGGAAGCAGCGCGTGTCACTGGAAATCAAGTTATTGAAGCATATACTTTACACCAGTTAGGTACTCGCGCTCTTTGCTTGAATGAAATTATACTGGCTCAAGATTATTTATCTCAAGCTTTACATATTAGAGAATTATTAAACGACCAAGAGGGAATAGAAGTTACCCGGCATAATCTCCAATTTCTTACCAACTCGCCTTTACCAAAACAGCAAAAACCTCACTCCGAAACTGCTCCTCCATTGCCGCCAGATTTTTCACAATTGGTTAAATTGGGTACTCTTGTTTTGGTCTTAATTTTGGGAGGATTGTTCTGGTATTGGATTGCATCAAAAGAAAGACCAGTCCCAGTTTCATTACCAAAGCCGACCGAGCCATCAACAACACCAACTGTAATACAAATACCACCCGTAGTACAAACACCGTCTGTAGTACAGACAACACCACCCGTGGTACAAACACCAACTGTAATACAAATACCACCCGTAGTACAAACACCGTCTGTAGTACAGACAACACCACCCGTAGTACAGACAACACCACCCGTGGTACAAACACCGTCTGTAGTACAGACAACACCATCTGTGGTACAGACAACACCACCCGTAGTACAAACACCATCTGTGGTACAGACAACACCACCTCTAAGATTCAGAGTAGTAGAATTATTGCTTCGGGCCGAGCCATTTAACTATGAGGGATCTTGCCCTGCGACAATTAAATTTTTTGGACGTATATCTGTGGCAAGAGGTAATGGTACAGTTTCTTACAAATTTATAAGAAGTGATGGAGCTTCTGCACCTGTCAAAACGATTAATTTCAGTGGCGCTAGTAGCCAAGATGTTGAAACTTCCTGGTCACTTGGTAAAAGCTACTCTGGTTGGCAACAAATTCAAATTTTTGATCCTGTAGAACAACTATCTAGTAAGGCCGAATTTAAAATTCAATGCCGTCAAAAATCAGATCCGATTATTAGTAATTCACCAAAGTTATCAAAACAGAATTCAGGAGTCAGGAGCCAGAATGGGCTAAACGCCCCGCTACCGCTAACAGAATGAATTTTGTGCGAAAAAGCGGATGAATCAAGGGCGTTTTTGCACCCCCACTAAATCGTTCACGCAGCGTCTCTGAAAGAGAAGATTTAGTGGTCAACAAGACAGTGGCGGGTCTGAATCCCCCACTGGTAATGTAGCGTAAAGCCTTCTCTTCGAGACGCTAACGCTAACGCTAACGCGAACGGCATAGCTTCGCTTAGAGCGAGTCTGCGATAGCGAGTATTCTAGCGTCGCGTCTTGATTCTGACTCCTGAATTCTGACTTCTGAATTCAGGATCAAGTTCAATTTGACAACTTGTTTGACTGTGCGCTATATCTCTGGATTTAGCTGAAACTGCGGGGTATAGGGTATTTCTCGCAACTGTTGTAATACAAGCTAAATTAAGAATTTCTGCGCTTTATTGCGTAATTACGTGATCATACGCAATAATCGTAATGCAAAGTCATGCAGTAAGAGGGGTAGTTGGTTGTAATGGTCAAGCCTCAAATTGTTGTTCGACTTCCACCGGCTCTGCTAGAAAAACTTAACAACTATGCCCAACAAACAGGTACATCCAAAACAGATGTAGTAATTGGTGCGTTGTCCCAGTATTTAGGATGCGGTGAAGCATTGCCGCTAAACCAAAAGGTAGCAGAGCTTGAAGCTAGAGTGGCAACAGTAGAAGCGTTAGTAAAAGTTAGTTAAATAGAAAGTATTTAAAAAGCTATATGTCAGCAGAAACCCCAACACCAAAAACAATCTGGATTATTACAGAAGAAACGGAAGCAGCAACGACTCATGAAACAGTGACAAGAGGTTCGAGAAGTGGTCGTGACACGGGTGGAAGACTGGGGGCAGAAATTACAGAAACGACAGAATTAGTAATTACCAGACGAAAATCGGTAGAAGTAGGGAAGCTGAAGCAGGAAATGCAAGGGTTTCTGCAAGCGATGAGAGAAATGTTGGATGAAGCAGATGAACCTGATTCAAAGATACAGCTTCAGGAAATTGAACTATCAGTAGAAATTAATGGAGAAGGACAAATCAGCTTGTTTGGGATTGGTGGGGGGAAAGCTGGCGGCAAAGGAGCGATGACCTTCAAGTTCAAGCGGAAATAGCCAGCAGTGATATGGGTAAAAATTGGGCAATTGTAGTCGGAATCAACAATTATGATAACCTCCAGTCGTTAAATTATGCCAAACGAGATGCAGAGGCGATGAAGGATTGGTTTGAGAATGAAGCTCAATTTGACCGAGTTTTTCTGTTTACAGAAGATTCTCCGGCGATAAAAACAAATCCACCAATAAAAACTCAGCCAACTCACGGAAGGTTTTTAACTTTTTTGGAGGTGCAATTTGAAACAAAATTGCTGGAGGCACAAGATAATCTGTGGTTCTTTTTTGCAGGTCATGGGCGAAGGTATGAAGACAGAGATTATCTAATGTTTTTAGATAGCTCCTCGAAAGCTGTCGAAAGAACAGCGATCTCTGTGGATTATGTAACCCAAAGGTTACGGCGGTGTGGAGCAGACAATGTAGTGTTGTTAATAGATGCTTGTCGAGATGAAGGCGATCGCTCTGGGTTAGGAGTAGGGACGCAGGGACACAAGGGAGTCATCACCTTTTACTCATGTGCGCCAAGCCAAAAGTCTTGGGAGATAGATGAATTACAGCATGGCTCATTTACTTACAGCTTACTAGAAGGGCTACGAATCCAGGGAGAGGCCAATTGTGCCACAGTAGAACGTTTAGAACAATATTTGCGTTACAGAGTACCTGAGTTAAATGCTTATTACAAAAAATCTGAACAAAATCCTTATTTAAAAGCGGAGCCACCCTACAAGATGTACTACATCTTAGTAGAACAAGCAGCCAGAATAAAAGATGCAGAGTCTTTGAAATATCAAGCGTCTCTGGCTGAAAACAGGGGTGATTTCTTATTAGCAAAAAATTTATGGGTAAGAGTTTTAGCTGTATCCCGTATTGATTCGGAAGCCATTGAAGCTATTGAAAGGATAGCTCAACAAAAACAACAGCCTTTCATCAATCCCATCACAGAATCTCTATCAATTACTCAACCTGTTGCTGCACCTGGAGGAGAAAGAGCAGTAGTTTCTGAGCCTGTTTCTTACAATGAAATTACCAACAATGATTTATCTAACTTACAACTTGGTATTGGGTTAACCAATGCTGAGTCTGTGAATTATGAAAACATATCTAATATAATTGTGGATAAAATCAGTAGTGATAATTGGGGTAATTTATTGATTTGTCTACAGCAATGTAAAACTTCAGAGTATATTAGTGAACAATGTAAATTAAAAATAAAAAACTACATCGATAATTTAACAATCGTTTCAAAAATCTCCACTGCTGGGACTGATTATTCAGGATTTTCTTATAGCCCGCAGAATATGAAAATTTTATTAGATGCATTTGCTATAAATTGGTTAAAAACTTTTGTCATTCAAAAATTGCAAGGTATGAGTTTGGATGAGCTATGGGTTTTAAAAGATCAAACTGATAGCATTCTTCTTCCGGAAATAAATTCTATTTTAGAAGAGCATTTACCGGAAGAAAGACATATTATTATTGAAAATTTTATCAATTCTAACAATTTTAAGGATGCTAATTATAATGGAAGTAAACTGTCTAGAAT
>NZ_JACKZS010000570.1 GCF_014222285.1 Nostoc sp. UCD121 | reverse complement strand
GTGTAAGACTTCAAAATAAGCTAATTCAGGTTGGTAACCTGCTTCCACAAGTGTTTCGAATCCACTCTGAATTAATTTGGAAACTCCTCCACAAAGTACAGCTTGTTCACCGAATAAATCTGTTTCAGTTTCTTCTTTAAATGTCGTTTCAATGACCCCGGCACGAGTAGCACCAATGCCTTTTGCGTAGCTTAAAGCAATGTTTCTAGCTTGCCCCGTAGCATCTTGTTGAACACCAAATAATGCTGGTACGGCACTTCCTTCAACAAATGTAC
>NZ_JACKZS010000223.1 GCF_014222285.1 Nostoc sp. UCD121 | reverse complement strand
GGGACAAGGGGGAGAATAATAAATAAATTACCTCTTATCCCCTCTGCTCCCTTCTCCCTGCCCCTCTGCCTCTTCTGCCCAATTCCCAATGCCCCATGCCCAATTCAGACAAATAACTTAACAAAGACTCTAGCAGCGACCTTCAGGTTGTAGAGTGAAATCAATTAGCCCTCTAGATTGGCGATTGATAACTAAAAGGGAAAATAATCATGGTTCAACGTGGTTCTAAAGTACGTATTCTCCGCCCTGAATCCTACTGGTTTCAGGATCTAGGAACTGTGGCTTCCATTGACCAAAGCGGCATCAAATACCCTGTAATTGTCCGCTTTGAAAAGGTCAATTACTCTGGTATCAATACCAACAACTTTGCCCAAGATGAATTAGTCGAGGTTGAAGCACCAAAGGCTAAACCAGCTAAAAAATAGCAGCAAAGCTACAAGGGGGTTGTTTGATGCGATGATGAAGGGTAGTCTTAAGTCTGAAGTATGAAATCTGAAAATTTCAGTTCATTCATTCTTCACCCTAGCCTACCCTAATCTATGAGAGCCGCCCTGCGGGTATTCACGGTTTCTTTTGGGTAATAATACGAGCCATCTACGGATGTGTAAGTTAGTATCCCATCTCTTCTTTATTTGAACCCCCAAGTACATCAAAATTGTCTGCTTAATCAGCTTAAATGCCTGAACTGCCTGAAGTTGAAACAGTCCGCAAGGGTCTAAACCAATTGACTCTTAACCAAGAAATTACGGGTGGAGATGTGTTGCTCAATCGCACCATCGCCTACCCGTTTTCTGTTGGTGAGTTTGTTGATGGAATTGAAAAAAATGCGATCGCTACTTGGCATCGTCGCGGTAAATATCTCCTGGCCGAACTCTCTTCCCCTTCCTCAACCAGTTGGCTAGGGGTTCATCTGCGAATGACCGGTCAATTACTATGGCTGCATCGAGATGAACCATTACATAAGCACACGCGGGTTAGATTATTCTTTGGGAATCAGCAGGAATTACGTTTTGTCGATCAGCGCACCTTCGGTAAAATTTGGTGGGTTCCGCCTGGTGTTGCTGTAGAAAGTATTATGACTGGTTTGGCAAAACTGGCAGCAGATCCATTTTCGCCAGAATTCACTGTCGAATATCTAGCAAGCAAACTCAAAAACCGCCGCCGTCCGATTAAAACTGCGCTACTCGATCAGTCTGTGGTGGCGGGATTGGGCAACATTTATGCCGATGAAGCCCTGTTTAAGAGTGGAATTTTACCTGAAACTTTGTGTATAGATTTGCAGCTAAAGCAAATTGAGCTTTTGCGAACAGCCATCATTCAAGTTTTAGAAACCAGCATTGAAGCTGGTGGTACGACTTTTAGTAATTTCCTAAATGTCAAAGGTACTAACGGCAACTATGGTGGTGTTGCGTGGGTTTATAATCGCGCTGGAGAACCCTGTCGAGTTTGTGGTATGTCAATTCAACGGATTAGGCTAGCTGGGCGATCTAGTCATTTTTGTTCCGAGTGTCAAACGCCAGGGGGAATTAGGAGACGCGATTAATCGCGTTTTTACAGGAATTGTTACTTCTAATTCGGAAGTCTCCTAAAATGCAGATAAAACAATCTAGAAATTTGAGAGGGGAATTCATGGCAGTTAAAAAGGGAGATATGGTTCGCGCTATCCGCGAGAAACTGGAAAACAGTCTGGAAGCAAAAGCCAGTGATACTCGCTTTCCTTCTTATTTGTTTGAAACCAAGGGCGAAATTGTAGATGTTAAAGGTGATTACGCCCTGATTAAGTTTGGGAAAGTGCCAACACCCAACGTTTGGTTACGCGTCGATCAACTAGAAGAGTTTAAATAAGCAAAAAGAATTCAGAAGTCAAAATCCAAGAGTCAGGATGAATTCTGACTCTTGAATTCTTATTGATAAAAATCGCACTTTAATAATTATGTCTTCTTCCTCTAACTCTCCAATTGTGTGTAATTTACCCCGTGTCACCATCGTGGGTGCGGGTAGAGTTGGTAGCACTTTAGCTCAACGCATTGCAGAGAAAAACCTTGCAGATGTAGTTTTACTAGATATTATCGCGGGAATGCCCCAAGGCTTGGCGCTGGATTTGATGGAAGCCAGGGGAATTGAAATACATAATCGCCAGATTATCGGCACAAATAATTATGCTGATACATCTGGTTCTCAAATTGTGGTGATTACCGCAGGACTTCCCCGCAAACCAGGGATGAGTCGGGATGATTTGCTGAAAACCAATGCCAAGATTGTGGTAGAAGCGGCAAAAAATGCGATCGCTCATTCTCCCAATGCTATTTTTATTGTCGTCACCAATCCGTTGGATGTGATGACTTATTTAGCTTGGCAAGCTACAGGTTTACCACGCGATCGCATTATGGGTATGGCTGGCGTGTTAGATTCCGCCCGTTTTGAAACCTTTATTGCCCTAGAATTGGGCGTTTTGCCCGCCGATGTCAAAGCGATGGTATTGGGCAGCCACGGCGATTTAATGGTTCCCTTGTCTCGTTATGCTACCGTTAATGGCATTCCTATCACTGAATTGCTGGATGCAGCCACAATTGAACGCTTGGTAGAAAGAACCCGCAACGGTGGTGCAGAAATTGTGGAATTGATGCAGACGGGTGGTGCTTTTTTTGCTCCAGCATCGGCTACTAGCGTAATGGTAGAATCGATTTTATTAAATCAGTCGCGGTTGTTGCCTGTAGCAGCATATCTGCAAGGTGAATACGGTTTAGAAGATGTTGTAATTGGTGTTCCTTGTCGGTTGGGATGCGGTGGAATTGAGAGTGTATTGGAATTGACACTCAGCGATGAAGAAAGAAAGGGTTTGCATACTTCGGCTCAATCTGTGCGTCAAAATATTGAGCGATCGCAGGAAATTTTGGCTAACAAAAATAATCCATAATCCAACATGAGTTCGATGGCTCATATAGTGCAATACGGTTCGGTTAAGGGAAAAGACGGCGATTTATCGCGTCTTTGTGATCTATAACTACATAAAACTGTCCCTCTCCGAGTCGGAGAGGGACAGACTTGAACTAAAGTTCAAGGCAGGGAGAGGTTTTTCAAACTCACCAGAATATTTGTGCCGTTGGCGTTAACGACGGTAATCCTCATCTGCGGGGTCGCCGTAGGGGTCTTCGCTGGCTGGACGGACATCACCAAACTCCCCTGTGTCTGCGGGGTCGCCGTAAGGGTCTTCGCTAGCTGGGCGAACGTTGCCGTAAGACGATATATCTGCGGGGTCGCCGTAGGGGTCTTGACTGGCTGGAATAACGTTACCGTAAGATGCTGGGTCTGCGGGGTCGCCGTAGGGGTCTTCGCTGGCTGGACGGACATCGCGATCGCGGAATTCGGCATCTCTCTCAGCTTGATCGCTGTTTGATCCCAAAAGCAACTCCTTCGCCTTTCGGAAAAATTCATCTACCATAATCTGTCTCCTGATTTAAGTTCGTGTTTCCGACGTGCGCGATGGCGTTATCCTCTGGGAAACCCGCTTTCTTATTTACACACGCTTCGCCGATCTAGAGTGCTGGTGCTGCGGATGAAGTTATACCAGTTAGATCGCGACCTGTGGCACTCCGGTTATAGCCTTGGAATTCCCGATATTTTTGTGCTTCAGATTCTGGTACTCGAATTCCTTCTGCTGGTGGAGTAACCCAGTGAGCGCGATGTTCAGCATCGCGGTAGTATACACGCCCGTTTTTGGAAAGATAGTACTTACCTTGCGCTCCTTCTTGGGGAGCATTCTTATGCTGGTTGTACATATAGTAAAGTGCAGCAGCACCCGCCAAAAGTGCAACTTTTTGTCCTGTACCCAATCCCTTCTTAGCTTCGGTTTGGCGATCGCTGACTGTTCTACCAACGGTATCATCAACAGGTGGTGGTACTGAAGCTTTTTGGGAACCGCCTCCGCAGCTACTCAGCAAGGGTACCATTAGCAATGCCGAAAGTAGCACTGCAAATAGACGCGAAACTATTTTACGTTCTTTAAATATTGTGTTCATTGGATTTCTTCATCACCTGTATTTGCTAAAAGCCTTGCTGTTGCAAAAACCAAGTTGGAAATCCTGTTATTTCACCTGGGATTGAAAAAACATATTTCACTTAATTTGTAACTGCACAGCTACAGCGTTTCACTTTTATGATGATTGGTTTCTTCAGGTCTTCCATCCTGCGTTCGAGAGAAACTGCATTCATCCCAAAGAAATATATTGCTGATTTTTTATTAATCAATTTAGCTGAAACGCCGAAATATTCAGCAATTTCTCGGTTATTTTTTCTGGGTAAATAAATTAGAAATATACAGCTACTATGATGATCTTTACCAAAAAATAGATTAAATATGACATCAAAAAATATTGCCCAAACTAGAACTCGTCTGCTGTTGGCTTTGTGGGATTTGGGAGGAATGCAGCAGGAAGTTAAAAAGGGTCAACTTACCAAGCGAATTGTATCTAAAAGCCAGAAGGTAGCAGATTATCAGGGTTCATTTGAAGAATTGCAGAATCAGGGTGCGATCGCAATTTCCAAAAAGGGATATTTTCTGACATCCCCCAAGGGTTTAGAGGTATTGGGTGAGGGTTTGAGGAGTGGCGATTTCAAATTTGAAGGGACGATTGTCGGAACTTGGGCGGCGAATGCGTTGGTGAAGTGGATTCGTCAGATTGATGTTGCGGTAGCTGGTGCAGATGTACCAGTTAATGGGAAGAGTGCGTTAGCCGAGCTTTCCAAAGGAATCGCATCTTACGACGAGTTTAAATCTGTGGCGTTGGAAGTCTACGACAAGCTGAACTATGAGTACAACTTTAATAATCTAGTGCCAATTTACCGCATTAGAAGAGGAATTGGCGATCGCGTGAGTCGTACAGAGTTTAATGACTGGCTGCTAGAAACCCAAGCCGACGACATTTTGCAACTGCAAGGCGGGAGTGTAGAAGACAGCGCACCCGACAAAATTGAAGATTCGGTAGCTACAGAATTAGATGGATTACGTTGCTACGCCACACGCCTGAAACCTTAAACCTTATTTGACTCTTCACACATTAATTTCACAACACTATGACTGTTACCACATCTACCATTGATGATCTGATTAGAAATCAAAACCCTTTTGCAGGACATATTGTGGTCAGACCACAACAAATCTGGGGTAAAAGTTTTCCTGATGTTCCCTCAATTAATGCTCATGCCTCTAATGCAGTTTTTGATGCTGTTGATAAAGTCCGTAAAAGAAAACGTGAAACTGTAGGTATCACAATTACAGCAGAAAAAGGGTTAGGTAAAAGCCATATTATTAGTCGGATTCGCCACCGATTACAGACAGAAGATATTAGCTTATTTATCTATATGAGTAAGTATGATAACTTGAATCAAATTAAGTCTCTGTTTCTGCAAAGTGTTGCATCTAGCCTCAGAGCTTTTGGTAGCCAAAAAGTAATGCAATGGCAGGAAATTGCAGCAGCTTTAATTAACGAAGCCAAACAGTGGGAATATACGCCACAGCAGTATATTAATATGTATCCAAGTTGGTTGAGTCAGCACTCAACTAAGGCGATAGTCCACTTAACAGAAAGTGTTCTGAAAGTCAAGCCTGAAATAACCAACCCTTACATAGTGAAAGCAATTTTGTGGACACTTTCTCCAGTACATATCAATTATGCAAGCTATTGGTTATCTGGTTTGGAATTAGCACAATCGCAAGCTGAAGAAATGGGGTTGCCAAATCCTAAAAGCGAGGATAGAGAAGCTGAAGCATTAAGTACTGTTCGTCAAATTCTAGATATCACTAGTAATTATCGAGTTCCTGTAATTTGTTTTGACGAATTAGATATTGCAGATGCTGCTGATAATGGATTTTTAGCAGCACAAGTTATTGCAAACTTAGTTAAGGATTTATATAACAGTCTAAAACAAGGTGTTTTATTGTTAGCTATGTATCCTCGTACCTGGGAAGACCAAATCAAGGCTTTACCAGAAGCTGAAGCAGTTGTTGATAGATTAGCAAGTGAACAAGCTGATAGGCAACCAATTGCATTAAAGTATCTCAATTCTGATGATATCGTTGCTCTAGCGAGTCAATGGTTACAAGATTTTTATGAGGAACATCAACAAATTCCGCCTCATCCTCTCTACCCATTTGATGAAACTAAACTTAGAGAACTTGGTAAGAGTAGACCTACTGTAAGGTCAGTTTTAAAATGGTGTGCAGAAAATTTTGTACCTAATGGGTATATTATTGATGATACTAAAAATTCAACAACAAACACTACAACTCAATGGACATCTACAACAATTCATCCGGTTAAACCGTATTTCGATAATGAATTAGCAAATATTGAAGGTTCTATTGATTCATTAATGGAAGAAGAAGCAACAATTACTGATGCTCTTTGGGTAGCTTTCAATAGTTTAATAGGTGAAACTGTAGAGGGAGTAACAATCGAATCAATTGAAGAAGTAGAGCCTAGTGCAGCAAATAATGGCTTCATGGATTTCAAAATTATCGGCAATAAGAAAAAAGTGAGGATTGGAGTAGATGTAGTTCAGCAAGACCGCACTGTTATAGGTGCTGCCTTGGGACGACTAATTGATTACAAAACATTTAATATAACTCGTGGTTGCTTGGTGCGTTCAAAAAAAATTAGTCAAAATGCAGTATTAGCTAGAAAGCATTTGAAATTACTGCTACAACAAAAGGGTGGAGAATGGGTAAGCTTGCAAAGCCAAGATATTAAACCTCTTTTAGCTATCTATTTTGTTTGGTATAACAGTGAGAGTTACGAACTGACAGATGAACATATATTTGATTTTATTAGGCAAGAAAAACTAGCAATAAATAATCCTTTGATTCGAGAAATTCTTAGCGATCCTTCTGGTCAAGAACCTACTAATTTAAGCGATGATGGATTACCTATTAGTATTCCTCAAAGTGTTGTTAGTGCTGATAATATCGACCTCAATATATAGCTAACTATAAATGAATCAGCAGTTCTCAATTCCAACAGCACTATGTCTAACCGTCCCTGATATTGAAGCTTTAATACAGGGACGAACAATTGCAGCTTTACCCAAGATGTTTATTCGTCCTGGGCAAAGATTTGCACTTTATCCAGCTGACTCTTCAGTTTCAATTAAAGCTTGGGCTAAATGTGAACTTTGCCAAATTTTAGACGAGACTAAGCCATTAGATATTTTGTCTAAATTGACAATATGGACACCAAAAGCATTAAAGGAGATACTACAAAAACAACAGTATCTTTTCTTGGCTTATTTACGTGTATATGAGTTACCTCAATTACAAGAAATACTAGTAAATCCCAATATTCAGGAAAAGCTAGGAAAATTTATTAGTTTACCTAATTCTCTAACGGTTTCTGAAGAAAAGCCAGTAATAAACGATCGCACCTTCGCCCAACGCAAACACCAGTTAGAAAAGCTAGAACCCTCGCTGCATCGTGAATTAGAAGAATTGCAGAGTGCGATCGCATCCTTAACCATTAGCCAACCAGCAGCTAAACAATTAGACGACGATATCAAAATATTCTTAGGTTGGAGTAGTGACAAGCTAATTAAGCAACCCGATCCAAATTTAGCTTGGATAAATGATATTGCAAAATTGGGCGATCGCAGCATTGAACAAGACGACAAAAAAAGCAACTACCAAGCTGGTACAGATTTTGAAAACATCGCACGTCAAAGTCTGGATTTTTTAGGCTTCAAAGTTGAAAGTGCTTATAAAGGTGGCGCTGGAGGCTTAGATTTATATTGTTCAAAACCTTACCCTATTATTTGCGAGTGTAAAGCGGGTAAGCTTATTCCGAGTCGTACAGTTGAGGAATTACTCAAACTTGGAGGGATGCACTTAGGTAAAACTCAACTATTAACTTCAGCTAAGTTAGTAATTGGCCCTGGTAATCCATCTACAGATACACAAAAAGCTGCTAAAGAATGGGAAGTAAGTATTATTAATGCTATGACTTTACAAAAGCTCGTTGAATTCAAAGCAAAATATCCAGGTGCTATTAACTTAGTCGAATTACGGCAATATCTAGAACCTGGGCAAATTGACTATAAAATTGATGAATATATTGAGAAAGCTGAGAGAGCGATTAAATTGCGATCGCACATTATCCAGCTTGTAAAAAATTATTTACAAAACTCAGGTGCAGAATTTTCTGGTGTTGATGCTCTACATGGTGCTTATTTCGGCTCACATCCGCCACAGCCATTAACAACAGTAGAAATGCACGAAATTTTGATAGAACTTTCTTCACCTTTAACAGGATATTTAGGACGAATAAAAGGCAGTAATTGGAATAGCGATCGCTTTTACTTTCTCCGCGATTTACCTATTAACTAAAAATAATACAATATATCTCTCTCTTTTCCTACCTTCGCGCTCTTTGCGCCCTTTGCGGTTCGTTTAAAAGTACTGAAGTGCAAGCTATTTTGTGGTTAATTCATTTATGAATAATTAATACTATCTATTGACTTAATTTGATTTTATGAGAAGCAATAAAGAGCGATCGCACAACCCACCATAGCGATCGCTATCTTCATCTTTTTCTCAGTATCTTTTATTTATAGTGACAAACTTTACAGAAATTTTACACTTAGACCCTGTGTAACTTCATTTACATGAAATAACAGATTTAGTACTGTCGAAGAAACACATTATACTTACTACACTGGTGTTCATTGATAACCAACCTGTACCAAGTTTAAGACTTAGGCGAGATGACCCATGTATTATCAAATTTGGAATTTCTTTCTTAAAGAAGATAAATATATTTATTGGCAAGAAAAAATAAAATTTAACAAAAGTTATAACAAAGTTACATGGCAAAAGGTTATTGATTTTTTGTCATTAGTAGAGCAAACATTCCAATTGAAAAGTCAATTAGCAGAAACCAATAGCCTTGAGCCATTTCTCAAGTTAGCAACAAAAAATGGCTGCAATTTGACGGCAGAAGAACTTGCGTGGTTTCTAGTTACGAGAAGACAAATTTGGGATCTTTTTGATTTTGCACAAAAAACGCCATCTCTCAAAGAAGAATTGCTCATCTCTAAAGATCCTCAGCAGTTCGTCAACATAGCTGCTGATAATGGCTATAGCTTTTCTGTAGAAGAGTTAGCTTGGCTGTTAATTGAAATAAAATCATCGCCAGAAATAGTATCTATCAACAACAGTGTTGGGGAGATTCTCACAGGTTCAAACTATGGCAGAATTGACATAGGATACTGGATTTGGCTAGCAGAAGATTGGGGAATTGTGCCACCATTCTGTCATCGAGAAAAGCAGGGTAATTTATTATTTGAAGATACCAATAATCCTTTTTTACTCGATCGCTGTTTTCTACCCAAGAGCTATTTTAATCAACGCCTTTTGCTAAGTATTAATTCGTGATGATGTATATAGTAATCCGTGCAGGAGTTACGAACAAAAAGATCCCCGACTTATTCAAGAAGTCGGGAATCTAAGCCTCCGCACGTGGCTGCGCCTAAATTCCATTTATAAAACATTATTACGAATTACGAATTATAAATTATACAGTGAAGCATCCTAGACGAAAGATAAAACTTTTATCTAGGATGCTTCACAATCAAAAATTGTTGCTGATACAACAATTAGCGATAAAATCTGATATTTAGACTAGAGCTATCAGCTAGCAGAAACGGTTAAACTGCCAGGTTTCTGAAGATCACCTTGCAAAACCACACCTCGCTGATTGGCATGGATATGACGCAAAATCTTGTAAATTGCCTCAACTTGGTCTGATGCGCCAGCTTTCTCGGCGAGTTCATCAAGAGAAATGGGAGCTTTTTCTTTTTGCAGCACTGCTACCACTCGTGTTTGCAAATCGAGAATAGAGGCGGCTGCTTTTTTACCAGCTTCTACGCCTGGTTGATGGTAGGCGTTGACGTTAACCAAGCTAGCGTATAAACCAACAGCGCGTTCATACAAAGCAATTAATGCCCCTACAGTTCGGGGGGTAACTTGGGGAATGGTAACTGTAATCGAATCGCGGTGATTTTCATAAAGCGCTTGTCGGGTTCCTTGGAGAAAACCGGAAAGATAATCGCCTGATGTAACTCCCGGATCTATTTCAGTGGATGGGCCCTGACGATCTTCCAACACTTCAACGAAGGTAGCAAAGAAATTCGCTACACCCTCACGCAACTGCTGAACGTAAGCGTGTTGATCTGTTGAGCCTTTGTTGCCATAAACGGCGATGCCTTGATGGACAACATTACCGTCTAAGTCTTTTTCCTTGCCCAAAGATTCCATCACCAGCTGTTGCAAATAGCGACTGAATAAAAACAAGCTGTCCTTGTAAGGTAAGACAACCATATCTTTTTCGCCCTTTCCGTTACCAGCAAAGTACCAAGACAAAGCTAGCAAGGCTGCTGGGTTATTTTTCACATCTGGGACGCGGGTAGCGTCATCCATTTCTTTTGCACCATCTAGGATGGCGCGAACATCAATGCCCTGTAGTGCGGCTGGTACTAGCCCCACAGCAGACATTTCTGATGTACGTCCTCCCACCCAGTCATACATGGGAAATCTGGCTAGCCAACCTTCATCTTTGGCTAGTTTATCGAGGTTGCTGTCAACGCTGGTAATTGCTACCGCATATTGAGCAAATTCCAAATTATGTCCGGCGTAAGCTTTTTTAACCTCAATCATGCCGTTGCGAGGTTCTGGTGTTCCTCCAGATTTGGAGATTACCAATACCAAAGTGCTGGCGAGGCTATTTCGTAGATGATTGATAACGCGATCGATACCTGCCGGATCGTTGTTATCGATAAAGTGAAGTTTCAGAGGTGGGAAATCAGGAGCGAGAGCTTCTGCGACGAATTGGGGGCCGAGGGCGGAACCACCAATGCCAATGGAGATAATATCCGTGAAGCGGCTTGCTCTGGGAGGATGAATAGCACCTGTTTGGACTTTTTCCGCAAAAGCTTCGATTTGTTCTAGGGTTTGGACAATTTCTTGTGTAAGTTCTGGAGTTGGCGCTAAATCAGGATTTCGCAGCCAGTAGTGTCCAACCATGCGGTTCTCGTCGGGATTTGCGATCGCACCCTTCTCCAGTTCCGCCATATCCGCAAACGCCTTGTCAAACTTCGGCTGCAACGATTCTACGAAGGCATCATCGAACCGCATTCGACTTATGTCTAAGTACAGTCCCAATCCCGCGTGGAAATATAACCAGTTTTGGTATCGTTGCCAAAGTGCCCTAGCATCCATAGGGAAATCTCAAATAAAGTGTTTTTCAAAACCAGTTTAATGTAAGGTTCTAGCGATCCCTGCCTAGCCTTATACAGTTTACAGTTTTAAGTGTTCCCTTAACTCTTCACTTTAAACATCTGGCATAGGAATGACACGCAGAAATTTCACAATTTCACCCCTAATTTCTATACCAATTAGGTAATTATCCAGGGTGAAGCGGTGAAAAATGCCTTCATTATCAAGCTGTCGTAGTTCTTTTAGATCGCTCAGTTGCCACTTTTGGGCTAATTCAATAAAAACAAAATCATGCACCCGCTCGTAAGCAGCAGGTTCTAAATTTTTCAGGTCTAGTAAAAAAGACCTTGCATAGCGCATTTCTAGACTCACTAGGCTTTACCTTAACCAAAACTTGAGGGGCCACTGGCACAAGAAAAGAAAGCGCTGCTGAATCAGAAAAACATCAACAGTCGTACCGCTTCTTCATGGGTTAAGATATCCCACGGTTGCTGCGCTCGCTTAACTTGTTGTATCGCTTTGAGCATATAAAAGTCATAATATAAACCTTCCAGAACGTTCCAAATGTCTTGCAAATCGTCATCACCTAACTGCTCGATTAAGTGATGCATTCTCAGCCTCAGCAAATTCATAGGCCAATTTTTACCTACAACCCAACACCAACAGTAAATATTATTCCCACAAAATTAGCAAAGGTTAACGGCAATGTAGCACTATGCTCAAGCTACGCTAAAATTTATTCGCCCAGTGAAGAGGCGGGGGGC
>NZ_JACKZS010000222.1 GCF_014222285.1 Nostoc sp. UCD121 | reverse complement strand
ATCCTACTAATTAAACACCATTATTAATATATCCTTCAATTGTGGCTTTGAATTTTGCCGAGTTGTCATTTTTAGAAATAATTTCAATTATAAAATTAAGTGCTAAGTTAATAAAATTATCTTATTTTTGATACAAACTATTCTGGAAAGCTTCATTTAGCAACAGAATCAGCATCAAGCGAAGCAATCTGACTTGTCATAGCAAGCTTGATAGATATTTCCATTTTTAGGCTGAGATTCTCTCTTTGTCCCCTCTCCTGCTCTGCGTTCTCTGTGTCTCTGCGGTTTGTTATAAAAAGAAGTCGATAAAAGATTCATAGGAACTAGACAAATAGCTTTTTTCCAGAGACGATGTAGTGATATATCTCACAAACAACTTTTAGCTTTTACATTCTCTCTCTAGATAAAAAATCTTTCTCTCGGTAGATAGGTGTACTGACTTTATTATGGCTGCTATGTTACCAATATGACGATAGTAAGACAAAACGCCCTAAATACAACCGTAAATCCTTCAGTAAACACTCCAGAAACATTGGCAGAAAAGGTTATTGAAACAGAGCGGATGCATGACGTTCTCCTTTTGCTGCAAAACTTAATTAACAGTGAAGAAGCCACTGTCAAACTAATTCTGGATTGTCTCTATGATGTTGGTTCAGTAAATCTGATCAACCAAAAGCTTCGTATGAAGCCTGTAAACAGGGTAATGAAATTAATTGCCCGAATGTCCAAACCAGTTTTTAGAACTTTGGCTTTCAATTGGTTTAAGAAAAACTGCCCGCAACTGATTACTAATTGGCTACACACCCAGGTAACTTTTAGAATTACCCAAAACATACCTCAACAAGTAGCTGTTGAAGTTGCAGAACTTCAGCCATATCCCTTACCACCGACAGAAAATCTCAGCCAAGAGATTAAAAATCTGCGTTCTCAGGTTAGATGGCTAGCTGTGATTTCAATAATAGCGATCGCTGTTTTAGCAATGACAGTAATTAAGTTAAACTGAAACCCATAATTAGCACCGTTATCAAATTTAATAGATCCAGCAAGCTATTTTAGGCGTAAGATGCACTTGAGTTATAAAAACTCTAGCAGCCTAGAATGTGAATAAATTTTGCTCCATAAGGCGTTTTGGAAAACAGTTGTTTGATTAACTCCAAGCACCCTAACCCTTTGTATTGCCAGCATATTTAAATAGCTGGTTCAGCATATATGCTAATTCGTACTATGACTTTGCCCAAACCTACCTTGGAGGATATCGAAATCCATCTTCTCTTGGAAGGGGTATATCAATATTACGGCTATGACTTCCGCGATTATGCTCTTTCCTCACTCAAGCGCCGCATTCAGAGCTTTATGCAAGTAGAGGGGCTAGCTAATATTTCTGCTTTGCAAGAGCGTTTACTCCACAACCGTGCTTATTTAGAGCGATTTTTGCTTGCTCTGACGGTGAATGTAACATCAATGTTTCGCGATCCCAGCTTTTATAACACCTTCAGAAATCAAGTTGTCCCCTTCTTGCAAACCTATCCGTTTATTCGCATCTGGCACGCTGGATGTTCTACGGGTGAAGAAGTCTACTCAATGGCAATTCTACTACAAGAAGAAGGACTTTATCACCGTTGCCGGATATATGCAACTGATACTAATGAAAAGGTATTACAAAATGCTAGAAGTGGTATTTTTTCTCTAAAACTGATGCAGGAATATACTCATCTTTACCTGAAAGCAGGCGGCAAGAAGTCGTTTTCAGAATATTATACCGCAGCTTATGACAATGCTATTTTTCGCTCATCTCTCAGGGAAAATGTTGTGTTTGCGCAGCATAATTTAGCAACTGACAGTTCTTTTAATGAATTTAATGTTATTCTTTGTCGTAATGTCCTGATCTATTTCAATCAAGCACTTCAAAAGCGGGTACACCAACTATTTTATAATAGCCTCTGCACTTTTGGAATTTTGGGTTTAGGAAAACAAGAATCTATTAGGTTCACCTCTTATGAACAGCACTATGAAGAGATAGTCAAAGGTGAGAAACTATATAAAAAAATAGCTGGTGCTTAAAATTTGGCTGTTTGAACTAGTTTGAACTACTATATAAAGTAAAAAATTTTGATTTTAAATTGTAGAATAAAGTTGCAATTCTGTCAAAAGACAGTCTGTAAAACATTTTTAATTGTGTTCAGAAGATACACTTAGCGATCGCTTAAGGTAAATTACACATTAAAGTCTTAAAGGAGATTGTCGATGCAGCTTCTCGAATGTCCTCCTGTTGCAGTCATTGCTGGAGAAAATGCGGTACACGTTTCTCAACTACCTTCTACATGGCAAGACATTGCTAGAGGAAACATGAGTGTCGGACTTTCCCATGCCCAAAGCTATGTTGAGATGGCACAGTTGTTCCTGTATAAATTACAGTATGGTGACGTTGACTTATTTAGCGATCGCCCCCAACTAGCTCACTTGATACCCTCATTCTCCCAGCTATTTGGACAACTGGCATGGGAAACCCTAGAGTTTTTTGGGCAAGACTTTCTCAAAGACAGCTATCCGAACTTTGAAAAAGTTCTTCGCGATCTGGAGTCAAAGGGAATCGAGTTCGCTGATGAAGTAAAAGTCGCTCGCATTGGCATAGATTTATTCAACGAGTTTGGTTATGAACTACCTGCCAGCTTCTATCATGTGCATCTAGCACCAATTTACCGCGATCATGTTTTTGAAGAACGCGCCTTAAGATTTGATCAGCGCGATATCGAACACAAACGGGCTTGGGATGCCATACTCCATGCAGGTAAAGTGTTTGCGATTCAGATGAAGGTGCAAAGTATTGCTTCTAAATACGGTTTTACTTATCAACACGGCTGTGGTTGTAACTCTCACCTATCTTCCATTGATGTATCTAGTGGCGCGTTTGAATATGAATTGAGTCCCGAAAAGCGCCAGCGATGGATTCGCAGTTTTATTTGGACTGCTTGGTATGAGTATGCCTTTTTTGCGATCGTGCCAAATACGAGTTATTTAGTGTAGATATAAGCAAGCAGAGGGAGAAATTTCTCCCTCATTCTTATTTACTGCCAAACGTAGATGAGGATAAACAAAATAATCCAGATAACATCGACGAAGTGCCAAAACAACGAAGTTGCATTCACGCCAAAGTGGCCTGTGTCGTAATTGCCAGGAATGAAAGAACGTACCAAAATAATCGACTGCAACAGAATGCCGGTGAAAACGTGCAAACCGTGGAAACCTGTTAGCAGGTAAAATGTCCCACCAAATACTCCTGTGGTGAAGCCAAAATCGAGGCCGTTCCATTCAATCGCTTGCCCAACCAAAAAGTAAGTACCCATCGCCATTGTTGTCAAGAGATACAGGCGAAATTTTACTAAGTCATGGCGTTGCAGGGCGCGTTCTGCTAAGTAAATCACAAAACTACTGGCGACAAGAATTATTGTGTTGATTGTCGGTTCTTTTACTTCTAGCCCGGAAACACCTGCTGGTAGCCAGTTAGGGGTTGTTGTTTTGTAGATGGCATATCCGGCGAAAAAACTCAAGAAAATGACGCTTTCAGACAGTAGGAAGACAATGAAGCCAAACATCTTGTTGCCTTCTTCGTCGTGGGTATGTTCTGCGGCTGCGTGGTGCAATTCGTGGGAATCGATATAACTGTCCATTTTGGTTTTTGAGGGGAGTTTGAAACGCAAAGGAACGCGGAGGGAAGCGCAGAGGGACGCGGAGGGTTTTTGCGTCTTCCCGATAGTTTGTGTTTATTCTGGGAGGTTGGATGTTAAGGGTTCTGATTTACCGTAGCCGTAGGGTTCGGAGATGATGATGGGGATTTCTTCAAAGTTTTCTACTGGGGGGGGTGAAGAAACCATCCACTCCAATCCGATTGCCCGCCAAGGATTATTAGGTGCTTTCTCGCCTTGCATCCAAGAAATCACCATGTTGAAAATGAAGGGTAAGGTGGACATTCCTAAGAGAAATCCGCCCAAACTAGCGATGATATTCCAGAATTGATACTCTGGAGCGTAGGAAGCAACTCGGCGTAACATTCCTTGCAATCCCAAGGGGTGCATAGGTAAAAAGTTGAGGTTAGTACCGATGAACGCTAACCAGAAGTGGATTTTACCCCAGCTTTCGGAGTACATCCGCCCGGTCATTTTGGGGAACCAGTGATAGATGGCAGCAAATAAGCCCATCGTCACCGTGCCGTAAAGGACGTAGTGGAAATGTCCCACTACAAAATAGGTGTTGTTAACGTGGACATCAACCGGCACGGAAGAAAGCATGATGCCTGTGATGCCGGCGAAGACAAACATGATTAATCCGCCCAAGGCAAAAAGCATGGGGGTATTTAGCCGCAGTTTACCGCCCCAAATAGTTGCTACCCAAGCAAATACTTTAATTCCTGTGGGGACAGATACAAACATCGTCGTCAACATGAAAATCAACCGCAGCCAGCCCGGAGTACCACTGACGTACATGTGGTGTACCCAAACGATACCGCTAACTACTGCAATCAAAATCGATGAAACTGCAACTACTTTGTAACCAAATAAGGGTTTACGCGAATAAACTGGGAATAATTCTGAGAAAATCCCGAAGATGGGCAAAATAATCACGTAAACGGCGGGGTGAGAGTAGAACCAGAAGTAATGCTGGAACATAACTGGATTCCCACCTCTGGCAGGGTCGAAAAAGGCAGTGCCAGCTGTGAGATCGAGTAGCAACATCACCGCGCCAGCCGTCAATGCAGGTAGTCCAAATAGTTGGATAATTTGAGCGCTAAATACTGCCCAGACAAACAACGGCATTTTGAAGAAACCCATGCCTGGGGCCCGCATCTTCACGATTGTGGTGACAAAGTTCACTGCCCCCATAATTGAGGATACGCCGGATATTGCCACCGCTAAGAGCCAGAGAACTTGACCATTAATCAAGTTACCTGTGGGATTCTGGAGACTGACTGGCGGGTAAGCCCACCAGCCTGCTTGGGCTGGGCCACCAGGGACAAAGAAGCTACCCATCATGATAATTCCGACTACTGGCACCATCCAAAAGGCGACGGCGTTGAGCCGGGGAAATGCCATATCTCGCGCCCCAATCATCAGGGGTACTAAATAGTTGGCAAAACCAACCAGTGAGGGAAATGTCCACAAAAACAGCATTATAGTGCCGTGCATGGTGAACATCCCGTTGTAGACGGTGCGATCAACTAAATCTGATTCGGGTGTCATCAATTCTCCCCGCATCACCATCGCAAAGATACCGCCGACGAGAAAGAAGAAGAAGGAGGTAACGAGATACTGGATACCAATTACCTTGTGATCGGTACTAAAGCTGAAGTATTCTTTCCAGCTAGTTGTAGATTCGTGGTTATGCTTCTCATCAGGAAGAAGAATACCTTCAATAGGAACATTAGTCATGGTTACTTTCCTTTCAACCAGGTGAATTGACTAGAGGAGGTGCAGCAGGTGGAACTGTAACCCAACCAGTTTGGACTGATTGATTGGATGTTTGAGCATATTCAGAAGCTGCCTGATTTTTTGCTACAGATGGCTTTTGGGTTGCAGCTTGTGCTAGCCATTGCTGATAATCTTCAGGAGATTCGACAACCACATTCGCCTGCATCGTCGCAAAGTATGTACCGCTATATTGAGAATCGGTCAATCGGTATTTGCCGGGACGGATGGGAGTAAATTCAAAGTCGATCGCATGGTTGGGAATAATATCCTGCTTGAGGCGAAATGCAGGTATATAAAAGCCGTGGAGAACGTCTTGTGATTTCAGCGCTAAACGTATCCGGCGATCGCTAGGTAAATGCAATTCGGTACTGGTAATATCTCTTTCGGGATAGTGAAACACCCACGCCCACTGTTTAGCTAGTACGTCAATTTTCTCGACGGGTTCAGTTAAAGCGTTAGCTGGTGCATCTTTTGGTTCTGCATAAGCCGATTCCATTCCCAATGGATTATGCAGGTGAACTATTTCCGATGGGCCTTGAATCCCCATTTGTTCGTAAACTTGGTAGCTGTAACCCGCAATCCACAACACTAACAGAATGGGAATTGCTGTCCAGACAACTTCTAAGGTGATATTACCTTCAATTGGGGGGCCATCAGTGAAGTCATTTTTGACTGCCCGATGGAAGATCACAGAATACATTAAAGTACTTGTGACTCCCAAGAAGATGAACGAACCGAGGGTTACTAAGAAGCTAATCAAATCATCAATTAGTAGGGACTCGGCTGCTGCTTGGGGAGGAAGCCAGGAGTAAGACTGCTTTCCGATCCAGAGACTCGTAATAGTCACTGCGATCGCGCCTGTAAGCAGCGTCAAAATATTTAAAATCTTCTGGATTTTCATGGTCATTAGTCATTGGTCATTGGTCACTTGTACTGAGCGAAGCCGAAGTATTGGTCATTAGTCATTGATCATTAGTCATTGGTCATTAGTAACTTCAAACAAAGGACAATTGACAAATGACTATTTGAGAGTTGTGTTGAGGTCTTGCTGCGATCGCAGCAAATTATCTGCTGTATTGTGTACGCCAAACTCGGCAGCCATTTGCGCCCCTAGTGTCCCGTGGACGTACAGAATGAACATGATTGCTATGCCTGCCAACAGATAGATCCATTGCACTTCTCTATCTGTCTGTTTATATTCTTGTTTGGCCCAAACGAAGCGCTGCCATGCTCTCCAGATGGTCAAGACAACAATCAGCGCTAATAAGAATACACCACCCACACCATGCCAAAGCATAGTTTCCATTGCCTGCAATCCCCAGGCACTTTTCATATCAGCTGGTGGTGTTGCCAACAGCATTTCATAAAAACCTGCTGCCACTGTGAAAAATGTGATGATGCTGGCAGCTAGCATGTTGTACCAGCCAACATCAAATAAGTTCTGACGTTCCACAGTAATTGCTAAAAATTTGAAGACCCATTTTTCAAAGGGGAACAGAACACCGACAATATCAAAGGTCATTCCAATAATGAACAAACCTATTGTCAGATGGACTAAGTTGGGATGAATGGGAATTGTGTAAGGTAATCCGTTTGCGCCTAAAGAGCCGCTCAATTGATCAATTAATTCTGAGTTCATCGCAACAGACCATCCTTTACTGCTTCCACAACTGGCACTGTATGCAATCCATACACCCAAACAAGTTCATCTCCGAGATATACTTGCAACCCAACTATCAAAGTTAAAACTAGTCCGGCTCCCAAATAATAAATTGGTATTTTTTGCGGATTGCGGGAACGAATTACATAGCGCCAAGCTGTAATCGCTGTGATGATTCCCGAAAGCGACCAACCAATCAGCGTATGCAAATTTAGTACCGATTTAGCTAGGCTATAAGGCTGTGCTAAACCCGCTTCAAACTGACCAAAAAGGATCGCGACGAAGATGGCGATCGTGGCAACTAACATGTTCCACCAACTCACCTCAAAAAGACTGGATTTACCAGTAAAATAGCCAACTACGTCACAGAAAAAGGAAAACAACACCATCGCAATTACAAAGTGGACAACGATGGGATGAATCGTATCTGGATAAGGCAAATTGTGGTCGTTCAATGATGTAAAATACTCAAGCATTGTCTTCTCCTGAACATATCTACTGCAATGTGGTCAAACTTCCATGATTGATAGATACTTACTAATATCACCACAAGTATCCATCGATAATTGACCGGAATATGTTCAATATGTGCGCGGTGCAATACGCTTAATCATGTCTTAGCTTTTTGCAGCTAAATCTAGTGAGCTTGCCGACAGGGAATAATTTTGATTGTGATTAATTTCCTCATGCCAATAGTCTGCAACAGCAATTCTTGATGGAGCTAAACTAAATTGCTGCTGTTTGTTGATTTGCTTAACCTATCCTTTAGCTTAGGTAAATTTTTATGAATTGTCAAAGCAATAATAATTAAAATTTTAAAAGTTCGTTGTTTAGCAAAAAAGTATTTTTATAATGTAGCGATTCTGGCATTGATAAATATTTTAAAAACCCTAAACGTTAATATTTTTCTGTTAAGTATTTCACAATGATAAAATCTTTAATTGTAATGTTGATGACAAAAATATATAATTTTGATTAGTTGGTATAAATCCGAATCAAGGTAAGTTAGTATCTGTGGTGGTACGGGAGAAAGCTGAAAGGATTTTATGAGCCATAAAGTCACACTAAGATTGAAACCCGCATTCTACAAGTGTGAGGACGAAACAAGTGTCGTTTAAAATTGTGGTGATTGGTACTTCTTTAGGCGGATTATCAGCATTAAAAATTATTTTGGGGAAGTTACCAGCAGACTTCATAGTACCGATCGCGATCGTGCAACACCGTCACAAGGAATCTAACGGCACACTCCAGGAATTATTGCAAGAATCTACTTCACTGACGATTCGCGAAGTGGAAGACAAAGACGAAATTTTGCCAGGGCATATCTATCTAGCTCCAGCAGATTATCACTTATTGGTTGAACCAGGTCACTTTGCTCTTTCCACTGATGAGCCAGTTTCTTATGCCAGACCATCTATTGATGTGTTGTTTGAGTCAGCAGCCGATGTCTACACCCAGCAAGTTATTGGTGTAATATTGACAGGAGCAAATCAAGATGGTATGCAAGGTCTTAAGAAAATAAAAGCGCGGGGAGGAATAACTATTGTACAGGAACCTACTACAGCTGAGAGCGATATTATGCCACAAGCAGCAATTTCTGCTGTTGCTGTAGACTGGATTTTGACACTCTCAAACATAGCTTCCCAAATGGTCAAGCTCTGTCACTCATCACGGAAATAAACCCATGCAGATGGAACCCAAAGTAAACATCCTCCTAGTGGATGATAAACTAGAAAATTTGCTAGCACTAGAAGCAATCCTGGAAAAACTGGGAGAGAATTTGGTGAGAGCTACTTCTGGGGAAGAAGCTTTGAGGTGTCTGCTACATCAAGACTTCGCAGTGATTTTGCTAGATGTGCAAATGCCTGGGATGGATGGCTTTGAAACTGCAACCTTGATTCGCAATCGGGGGCGATCGCGTCACACTCCAATTATCTTTCTTACCGCCTTTAGTACCAGCGACCAAATGCTATTTAAAGGCTATGCCTTGGGTGCAGTTGATTATTTACTCAAACCATTAGACCCCAATATTTTGACTTCTAAAGTCACAGTATTCGTAGAACTATTTAAGAAAACAGAAGCTGTCAAGCAACAAGCTGCACAACTGGTAGCCATGAATGCCGAACTTAGGCAAAGTGAAGAACGATTGCGATCGCTAAGTACCTGTTCACCCGTTGGTATTTTTGAAATTGATACTGAAGGGGGATGTAGATATACTAATCCTCGCTATCAAATAATTTGTGGTTTGAAAGCGGCAGAGAGTTTAGAAAAAAGCTGGCTAGAATCTGTTCATCCAGAAGATAAAGAACGAGCAGTTGCTAGTTGGTCTGCCTATATTTATGAGGGTCGTGACTACTCTGAAGAGTTTCGCTTTCAAACTGCTCATGGCATCATTCGTTGCGTTCAAGTTCGCTCATCACCAATGCTTTCTGGTCAAGGGGAATTGCTAGGATATGTAGGCACTCTCGAAGATATTACTGAACGCAAGCAAGCAGAAGAAGTTCGCGCTCAAGTAATTAGAGAACAGACCGCAAGACAAGAAGCAGAAGCAGCAAATCGGATGAAGGATGAGTTTCTTGCCGTTCTCTCCCACGAACTTCGTACACCCCTCACCTCGATGCTGGGTTGGTCAAAAATTCTCCGCTCTAAGAAACTTGACGAGAAAGCCACTTCTCGCGCCCTAGAGGCCATTGAACGCAATGCTATGTCTCAGATGCAACTAATTGAAGATATCTTAGATGTATCTCGGATTATCCGTGGACAGTTGCGGTTAAATGTGTCTGCGGTGAATCTTATCTCAGTGATGGAGGCAGCCTTAGAAGCAGTGCGTCCCCTAGCAGAGCCAAAAGAGATTCAATTAAATACTGTCTTAGATACTTCAGTCGGTTCAGTTTATGGCGATCCAGCGCGGTTACAGCAAATAGTATGGAATCTCCTAACTAATGCCATTAAGTTTACCCCCAAGGGCGGCAGAGTTGAAGTGAATCTGTCAATAGTCTGTGGTGAAGAACAACAAACAACTCAAAAATATGCCCAAATTCAAGTTATCGATACGGGTATAGGCATCAGTTCTGAGTTCTTACCGAAAGTATTTGAGCGTTTCCGGCAAGCAGACAGCACCACAACGCGATCGCACAATGGACTAGGATTAGGGTTAGCAATCGTCCGCCATTTAGTAGAACTACATAAAGGTACAATATTTGCCCAAAGTCCAGGTAGTGGACAGGGAGCAACCTTTACGGTGAGACTACCACTGCTACAAGACAATAGAGGGAATAGGGAAAATAGAGAAGCCGCAGAAGGAATTTCTTCCTCTGTGGCATCAACACCGCTTGCTGGATTAAAAGTTTTAGTTGTAGATGACGAAGCAGATACCCGTAACTTTCTCAGTTTTATGTTTGAGGAGTATGGCGCGATCGCCACTGCGGTAGCATCAGTTGATGAAGCATTAGCAGTACTTGAGCAAGCAAAAGTAGATATCCTGATTAGCGACATCGGTATGTCGGAACAGGATGGTTATACACTAATTCGGAAACTGCGCTCTTTAGAACCAGAAAAAGGTGGATGTATGCCAGCGATCGCTTTAACAGCCTACACGCGAGAGGAAGACCGTTTAAAAGCGCTTTCAGTAGGGTTTCAACAGCATTTATCTAAGCCAATAGACCCCACTAAATTGATTGCTATGGTTGCCAGCGTATTAAAACTACCAGTGGAAGTTTCAGTTAGTTAATTTGGAATTGGGGAGTGGAGAATGGGAGGGGCTAAAGCTGAAAATGTGCCTTGGACTATACAGCGTTGGCAACAGTTAGTCTCCAAGGAAGGCGAGGCTATTGGTGTTGCTGATGGTGAGCCTTACTGGAACTCATATCTGGGGCAGTGGCAGGTTTGGGTTAACTTTGGGAGCGGGTGTAAGTCTGTGGTGTGCGATTGGCTGGTGGGGGTGTAGGTGAAAGGGAGAAGTTCAGAACAGAATTTGTATATTGATACAAACTCATTACAAACCCATCACCAATTGAGTCACCAGTTAAATTCAGCAGATATCCTCGACTTCAATTTTAGTTTTCTCAAATTGCTGGTTCAGCCATTCGGAAAATAGATGAGAAATAATCTTTAAATGTAAAGTTTTATTTAATTGGGGTATAATAATTTCCTCAACATTAATAAAATGTACCCCCTTAGAGGTAACAATTGGTTTAAGAAGCTGAGGTGGAGTTGCTGCAAATACAGCTGTTGATATTTCTGGTTTCAAATTTATACGGCTCAGTATTCCTTTATATCCTCCACATCGGCGAAACTCAGTTAAATACGGTCGCTTCAACTCCCCTAAATGCTTCAGCACAGCACGGGCAACGGGCAGCCTGTTCTAAGTTCTCATTTTCCCGTAACCGATTAACTCTGCGATCGCCTAATTGCAGAAAACTGCATAATTAGCGAATATCCTCTTGCCTATCGTTTAAAGGTGCAGTTCTATTAGATACTCAAATAATCTAAACGATTAATACTCGTAAATTAATTGTTCGAGATGGAGCAGAAGTCAGTACTCGTACTTCAGGGATTGGGGTGATTCCCACTAACTTGTTTACTCAAAGTGCTGGTTCTGGGGCTGCTGGCGACTTAACAGTTACTACAAAACGTTTAATCGTCAGTGATGGAGGTCGGCTAGGATCTGGCACTTTTGGCAGGGGGCAGGGAGGAGTGTGGGGAGCCAAATTTCTTCCCCATCCTCCCACACCCTATACACCTCCCCATCCTCAGACAAAGGTTTCAGGTTTTCTTAGTGCCATTCAATCTAGACCTGAATTTGAATCCAGGATCTACTAATGGCGGTAACTTAACCCCAGATGTTGATTTTGAGCTTGATTATAGGTCGAATTGGAATTTAGTAGTTGATTTTGGCATTGCTTTTGATGCTCTAGATAGGGCTTGCTGAAAAAGTCGTATTTAAGCCAGATCAAGAATCAATTAACAATGCTTGTAAGTGAAAATATAATTTA
>NZ_JACKZS010000221.1 GCF_014222285.1 Nostoc sp. UCD121 | reverse complement strand
AATATAAATAATCTAAAAAAAAGTGAGTCTTAGTTAAAAATTGTGCATTGTTATTTTATTTGATGTCTTTTACTGTTTAAGTATACAAATAAGTTTCAAATTGAAACTCTAAGGAAATACAAATGTCTACAACAATGACCAAACAAGAAATTGAAGCAAAACTGACTACCTTGGCTCAAGAAGATGAGTCATTCAAACAAGATTTAATCAACAATCCTAGAGTTGCTCTTGAACGAGCTGGATTGGATTTTCTTCCTGCTGACGTACAGATTATTGTTGCAGAAGACCATAATGAGCAAGAGTTATCTGACAATGAATTAGAAAATGTATCTGGAGGCAAAATATCACTAAATATTAGTCTTACAATTTCGTAGTGATGATTAACTAAACATCAAATATTTTGTATTATCCTTAAGTGAATTCTTCTCAAATTGATTAAGTATTGGCACATACTCAATATATATACTTGTAGTTTGTGTTATTAAGAGAAGATCCTTGCTTAAGGATTCCTATATATTCAATAAACTTTTAAAGTTAATATGACCAATAAATATTGGTAGATTAGGATTTTTTATGAAAAATTAAAAACATTATCTAACTACTGAATTGTGCTTTAGTGATAAAAATATTTTATTTTTCTAAGTGTATTTCCTGAGAATAGTTAATAACAACTAAACTTGTTTTGATAAAAAAATGTAAATGTTAAATCAGAAGCGCAGCCTATTTCGCAAAGAATCCTTAGAGCGTCTCTCTTCTCCTGAAAGACTTGACCAACTGATGCAGGTAGTCAGCCCCAGAAGTTGGCTACCTCTTGTGTCCTTGGGTTCGGTGGTGGGAGTAGCCGTTATCTGGAGTATTTACGGTCGCATCCCCATTACTGTCGAAGGTCAGGGTGTACTAATTTACCCCAGCAATGTTGTGCAACTGCAATCAAAAAGTGCTGGACAGTTAATGACTTTCAATATTAAAGTTGGGGATGTCGTCAAAAAGGGGCAAGTACTGGCGACAATTGACCAAGCTGAACTCCGCAAGCAATTGCAACAGCAACAAGCTAAATTAATGGAATTAGAATCGCAAGACCAGGCAGTTGGTTCGCTACAAGGGCAAAGACTGGAACAAGAAAAACGATCGCAACAACAACAAAGCCACTACCTCCAGCAACGTATAGTGGAACTAAGAGCCATAACGCCCCTTTTAAAAAACAAAGGCAATACCTCTATTGGACAGCAACGCCAAGGTTTAGAACAGCGTTTCAAGCAAGCCCAAGCTTTGAATGCTGTTTTACTCCAGAGAATGGAAATCCGCAAACAGCTATTCAAAAAAGAAGGGGCGATTTCTGGTGATGAAGCACTCACGGCTGAACAAGAATATTTGCAAAACCTGGAAAAAATCTCTGACATTCAAAATCAGTTGAAAGAACTCGATGTAAAAACGGCTCAAACTGAAAAAGATTACCGGGAAAACTTGAGTACGATTTCTGGCTTGCAAGCTCAGTTGAAAGAATTGGATAGTAAACAAGCTTCTGTGGCTCAACAAGACCTAGAAAATGTCACTACCCGAAAAAAAGAGATTCAAGAAGTTAAGCGACAAATTGCTCAATTAGCAGCGCAATTAGTCGATAACAGCCAAATTATTAGTCAATATAGCGGACGCATTTTAGAAATCACGCTGACACCAGGACAAGTTGTTAGCGCCGGAACTCGCCTCGCAACTATTGAGGCGGAAAATCCTAAAAGTAAGCTGGTTGGCGTTACCTATTTTCCTGTTGCTGATGGTAAGAAAATTCAGCCAGGGATGAAAATACAAATTACTCCTCAAACAGTGAAGCGGGAACGCTTTGGTGGCATTGTGGGTAATGTTACCAGCATCTCACGCTTTCCCATTACTAAAGAAGCAGCCGCTAATGAGGTGGGCAATTCAGAAGTGCTAGAAGGTTTACTATCTCAACAACAAGGACTAATACAAGTATTCTCTGACCTCGATTTAGATACCAACACACCTAGCGGCTACAAGTGGTCTTCCTCCATCGGGCCACACCTGAAAATTTCTTCGGGAACTACTACTGTTGTGCGAGTCAACGTGGAAGAACGCGCTCCTATCACTTTCGTTTTACCTATCTTGAGGTCGGTCAGTGGTATCTACTAAATCTACTTTAGTAACACCTTTTAATCCTTGGCAGTATTTACAAACATTACTGCCACGCCGAAGTATCCGGGTAAAAACACCTACGGTTTTGCAAATGGAAGCTGTGGAATGTGGTGCTGCGGCTTTGGGAATTATTCTGGGTTACTACGATCGCATTGTACCACTGCCACAACTGCGGCGAGATTGTGGAGTTTCGCGCGATGGCAGTAAAGCATCTAATATGCTCAAAGCTGCTAGAAGTTATGGACTAGAAGCTAAAGGGTTTAAGAAAGAACTCAAGCAACTGCAAGAATTGCGTCTTCCCTATATTGTTTTTTGGAACTTCAACCACTTCATTGTGGTAGAGGGATTTCGCAATGAGCGAGTTTATCTCAATGACCCCGCTACGGGGCCGCGTCATGTATCTCTACAGGAATTTGACGAGGGGTATACGGGAATAGTGCTGGTGATGGAACCAGGGGCGAAGTTTACTAAAGGTGGTCGTAAACCCAGTATGATTTTATCTCTGTGGTCACGGCTACAGGGTGCTGGAGATGCTTTAGTTTACTCTTTAGTTGCGGGATTTTTCTTAACGGTGGTTGGGTTGGTAGTACCCGTGTTTAGCCAGGTGTTTGTAGATGACATCTTGGTGCAGGGGCGACAATTATGGCTGCATCCTTTGCTTGTGGGTATGGCGATCGCTGCTATACTCCAAGGATCTCTAACATTACTACGGTTGCGCTATCTGCGCCGTCTAAAAATCAAACTGGGTGTAGGTATGTCCAGCCGTTTTCTCTGGCATATCCTGCGGCTACCTGTTAGCTTTTATGCTCAAAGATTTGCTGGAGAAATTAGTAACCGGACTACTCTTAATGACCAAGTTGCTGATGTTCTAGCAGGACGCTTGGCAACTACAATCATTGATACTTTCATGGTGGTTTTTTATGCCTTAGTCATGGTGCAATATGACTGGGTACTAACCTTGATGGTGGTCAGCTTTGCTGCTGTCAACGTCTTCACCTTGCAGTGGATTTCCCGACAACGGGTAGATGCTAATCAAAGATTGATACAAGAGTATGGTAAAGCGGCTGGGTTATCCATTGCTGCGCTTCAAAGTATCGAAACACTTAAGGCATCTGGGTTAGAGTCAGATTTCTTTTCACGGTGGTCGGGTTATTACACCAAAGCTCTCAATTCTCAGCAGGAATTAGGAGTAACAAACCAGACATTCTCTGTATTACCCACGCTCTTATCCGCTCTTTCTTCAATGTTTTTGTTGGTAGTTGGTGGCTTACGGGTAATGGATGGACATCTCAGCATCGGAATGCTTATCGCCTTTCAAGGTTTAATGTTAGGTTTCCAGGAACCTGTTAACAATCTCGTGAACTTTGGTACTACTCTCCAAGAACTAGAGGGGAATTTAATTCGCCTCGATGATGTGCTGGATAATCCCATTGGGGAGCAGGGGAGCAGGGGAGCAAGGCAAGCAGAGGAAGCAGGGGAAGTAAATTCTTCCTTGTCTCCCTCATCTCCTTATCTTCTTCCGAAATTGCAGGGGTATGTGGAGTTGCGGAATATCACTTTTGGTTATAGCCGTCTGGAAGCGCCATTAATTGAAAATTTTAACCTCACAATTAAGCCGGGACAGCGAGTAGCTTTGGTTGGTGGAAGCGGTTCTGGGAAATCTACTATTGCCAAACTGGTAAGCGGACTTTATGAATCTTGGGCGGGAGAAGTTTGCTTTGATGGTAAATCTAGAAATCAGATTCACCAACAATTGCTTACAAATTCTGTGGCAATGGTGGAGCAGGAAATTTTGCTCTTTGGCGGTACAGTTCGGGATAATTTGACCCTCTGGGATACTACTGTACCAGATAAAAACCTGATGCGGGCATGCCTTGATGCTGCGATCGCTGATGTAATTCTCTCTATGTCTGGAGGATTTGATGCTGAACTCATAGAAGGTGCTGCTAATTTAAGTGGCGGTCAGCGACAACGCTTAGAAATCGCTCGTGCTTTAGTGAATAATCCTTCGATACTCGTCATGGATGAAGCCACTAGCGCTTTAGATGCAGAAACAGAACAAATCATTGACCAAAATCTCCGCCGCCGGGGATGCACCTGCATAATTGTCGCTCACCGATTAAGCACAATCCGCGATTGCGATCAAATTATTGTTCTAGAACACGGAAAGGTTGTACAACAAGGCACTCACCAAGAATTGTGGCAAATTGACGGTGTATATTCGCGGTTAATTCGCACTGAAGGGGAAGCGGTGGAAAAATGAGGGGTTCGTATTGACGGATGAATCGACCTTTGAACTGGATGAATACCAAATTAGCTAAAGCTACATCTGTCTGAGTCTTTTTCTTCTCTACGAGAGAGACGCTGCACAAAGAATTTTAAATTTTGAATTGATTTCTCTCCACTCTAAAATGCTAATACACGGTCAGATTTACATAATTAATGGCAATGAACCGATTCTACTGAATGACCCATCTAGAGTTTGGGTGGTTCAGTCTGGCTCTATGGCTTTGTTTGCTGTCACACTCAAACATGATGTTATCGAAGGAACTCGCCGTTATTTATGCAGTATTAATCAAGGTGAAGCACTTTTCGGAACTGCTAATCAACAACATCAGATTTTAGCAGTTCCAATTGGAGAGACAGAATTACTACAAGTGCATCAAGAATGCTTTCGGGAGTTAGTAGCCAATGCAGATGCAATTGCTCTAGCTTGGATAGAAACTTGGCTGTTGCAACTTGGTGGTTTATTCTCCCAAGTGACTATGCCAAAAATTCAGGTGAAGGCTAAGAAACAAGTACGATTTTCCTTGAACAATAATCAGACTTTCCAACCAGAAGCAGGTGTCACCTGTTGGGTACAACTTCACCAAGGAACTGTCCGCTTTCTAGGGTTTGAGGAAGTCACCTTAACGACAACCACTGCAACTTTTCCCCTCACTAACAAAATGTGGTTGGAAGCCGTGGAGGGAGTTCAACTTACAACTAACACTACCAGCGAATTTCAAAATCCAGATACACTTCTGGCTGGATTATCTCAGTTACATAGTCAACTTTTGCAATGCATCAATATTATAGATGAACAAGAAGCACAAGCAGAACTAATCCGGTTGCACGATCGCCAACGCCTAAATCGTCAAGTCACGGCGGAAGCAATAGGAGAGTTAGTATCAACTTTGAATTCCCAAGACGGGGACTTTTTTTTAGAAGGAACTCCTTTACTGGTGGCGGCTGGTGCTGTAGGTAGAGCAATGGGGATAAAAATTCGTCCCCCATCTCGTTCAGAAAACCTCAAGCGGCTTAAGGAACCTTTAGAAGCAATTGTGCGAGCTTCACGCATTCGGATGCGGCGGGTGCTATTGCGAGATAACTGGTGGGAAAAGGATTCTGGCCCAATAATCGCCTACACCCAAGATAACCGCCCAGTCGCACTACTGCCGATGTCTGCAACTCGTTATGAAATTTTTGACCCGGTTGAACGTACCCGTATCAGAGTGGATGAACAGATAGCTGCAACCCTGGCTCCCGTTGCTTATATGTTTTATCGCTCTTTGCCGGATAAAGCACTCCAAGCTATTGATATATTCAAGTTCACACTTCAAGGACATAGCCAAAGTCTGTTGGCAATTGTATTTAGTGGCATTGCGGTGACTCTGCTAGGGATGATCACACCTTATGCTACGTCAATTATTATAGATAATGCAATCCCCGATAGCGATCGCGGCTTATTACTGCAAATCGGCTTAGGTTTGCTTGTTGCAGCTTTGGGTACAGCTTTATTTCAATTAGCACAGGGGTTTGCTCTGTTGCGGATGGAATCGGCTGGGGATGCTTCCACACAAGCTGGGGTCTGGGATCGGTTGCTAAACTTGCCAGTGTCCTTTTTCCGAGAATACACAACCGGGGATCTGCTCTCCCGAATCACATCGGTAAGTACAATTCGTCGCCAACTCAGTGGTAGGACTCTGATCAATTTGATTACCAGTTTGTTTGCACTGTTTTACTTGGGACAGTTATTTTATTACAACTACAAATTAGCTCTCATCGCCGTTGCAACTGCGGTAGTTGCGATCGCTTTCACCACACTCTCTGGTGTGCTGCTGTTAACCAAGGTGCGTCCGTTGCTCGAAATCCGGGGTAGTATTTTTGGCCAGACAGTACAGTTAATCAATGGCATTTCTAAACTACATATTGCTGGGGCACAAGAACGTGCATTTGCCGCTTGGAGTAAAAACTATACTCGACAAATTAAGCTAGAACTTAGTACACAACAGATTGAAGATGCTGTCGTGCTTTTCAATACAGTAATGCCTATACTAACTTCGGGAGTTCTTTTCTGGTTTACTATTAGGCTCCTGGAAAATCCTCCAACTTCAGGAGCTATTGAACTATCCCTTGGGACTTTCCTCGCTTTCAACGCAGCCTTTAGTAACTTTACTAAGGGAACCACAGACTTAAGCAATACAGTTACAGAAATCTTGCAAGTCATTCCCCAATGGCAACGCACCCAGCCTATTCTCTCGGCTATACCAGAAGTGGATCTGTGCAAAGCTGATCCTGGCAGGCTGATTGGTAATATTACTTTAGAACATATTACTTTTCGCTATCGCAGTGATGGGCCTCTAACGCTAGATGATGTGAGTATCTCTGCTGCTCCTGGGGAGTTTATTGCTTTAATAGGTGGTTCAGGTAGCGGGAAGTCAACTATTTTGAGATTACTACTGGGATTTGAAACTCCAATTGCAGGTAGCATCTACTATGATGGTCAAGACTTATCTGGGTTAGACGTGTATGCAGTACGCCGACAGTTAGGCGTTGTTTTACAAAATGGTCAGCTCAGTTCAGCTTCCATTTTCGAGAATATTGCAGGCGGCGCTCAGATTACTTTAGATGAAGCTTGGGAGGCGGCGCGAATGTCAGGATTTGCTGAGGATATCACCACCATGCCAATGCAAATGCATACTGTCGTGAGTGAAGGAGGCGGTAATCTTTCTGGAGGACAACGACAACGGTTGTTAATTGCCCGCGCTCTGGCATTAAAACCCCGCATTTTGTTATTCGATGAAGCGACAAGTGCCCTCGATAACAGAACCCAAGCGATTGTCAGTGAAAGTTTAGATAACTTACAAGTTACCAGAATTGCGATCGCTCACCGACTTAGTACCATTCGCAATGCTCACCGCATTTATGTACTCCAAGGAGGTCGGGTTGTACAACAAGGGACTTTTCAGGAACTAGCTGCTGTTGAGGGGCTATTTGCCCAGTTGATGGCTCGGCAAATGGCGTAACCCTCTTCCTATCACTCTACCCAAAGGAAAATAAGAAATCCTTGAATTCGTTGGTATCTGCGATAGCACTTTACATTCGATTCAGCAGCTTATCTCAATTCGTTTTTACTTTGTTTAAGTCCATGTTCACCCAGTTTCTTAAACCATATAAATTTCCAGCTTCCTCCTAGTCTCGAATCGCATTTGGGTGAAAGTTTCCCTACGTTGCGGTATCCCTATTACTGAAGAGGACTTACAACATCCTGGGGGCTTCTGGCATTGGGTTTTGCAGCATAATGTACCAGTCACAATTGTAGAAGGTGTCAAAAAAGCGGGAGCATTACTGACTGCTGGTTATGCAGCGATCGCTATCCCCTGTGTCAACGCTGGATACCGTACACCCCATGATGAGTACGGTACTACCATTGGTAAACCATCCCTGATTCCCGACTTGAAACATTTTGCAACACAAGGAAGACAGGTTAACATCGGCTTTCGGCTGTATCGCTCACTTGAACGAAATTCTCACCCAGTATGATTTAGTTATCGCTTCTCCAAGTTTTGAAACTGGAGTATCTATCGATATTCGAGGACATTTTGATGGTGTTTGGGGGATTTTCCAGGGATTGCAGCTGGTTAACTCCGTGCGTCAGATGTTGGCACGCCTCCGGGAAACTGTTGACCGTCACATTTGATAACCGCCTCCATTGAAGCGATGTTCCGCTTTTAATATATCTGCTAGCGATCGCAAAGGTGCTGAGAGTCCCTCATAAGCGGCAACAAGATTACTCCACTGGGTGTCACCACCGAAACTAGGGACATTAACTGCGCGTAAAATTGACGCTGCTGGTGGGTTGATCGCCGCCGTTACATCTGTGTGCCAAGGGCCGCCAGTGCGAAAACCATATTGCTTTTCATAGAGTCTACGGTCTACAGGTTTGATCTGGGGAAATCCCGGAACTGGTTCAGGCTCTCCCAGGGGATGGGCGAAAGTCACTTCGCCAAAACGAGATGTGAACTCGACCTGGGCAGCATGATCAATGTTCTGACCACGAAAGAACACAACTTTCCACTTCAATAGCGCTTTGCGAATTTCTTGGACTTGATCCTCAGAAAGAGAGCGGGAAAGGTCTACGCCACCGATTTCTGCACCGATGAAACCAGCTACCTGTTTAACTTCTATATGTTTGTAGCCCATTAGGATTCTCCAGAGTTTGATCTATCGGGAGGTGTTCACACTCGCCTATTTCCTTGGGAATTTTGCCGATACTCTGCTAGCAACATTCCCATGCTGGGAGCATAACTGAAACTATCATGCACTATTCCGATAAATTTATCGTAGTATGTAGTTGCTAAATAGTAATTTCCTAGGTTTTTACAAACCAATCCTCTTCTATAGTGATTCGATGCCAATGTGCAAAAGCCTTAGCTCAAACAGATCAGCAATGCCTGGGTAGTAAACTACGCGATTATTTGATAATTCTTAGTTAATCTAATTATTAGTAAACCATGATAAAATTTTCCTCATGAAAATTTGGCATAGACAACTAGGGGAAAGCATCAGTAATATCACGTACCACCATTTACCCGCCTTGCGCTGGCGTAACTTTCGCCTGTTTTTCGGGGGACAGTTACTGTCAATGTCTGGAACATTTATGACCCAGCAGTTAACTATTCCTTGGTTGGTATACGATTTGACTCAATCGCCTTGGTTGTTGGGAGTTGCAGGGTTTGTACAATTTTTACCTACGTTATTAGTGATTCCCTTTTCGGGCATATTGTCCGATCGCTGGAGTCGTCGTGACTTGTTAATGGTGGTGCAGATATTGGGAATTAGCGTTTCTCTGGCTTTAACAATTCTCACCTTTACCAATTGGATTACCTTTCCTATCCTCTTGGTACTGAGTGCTTTCAATGGTTTGCTCAAGGGATTAGATATGCCCGTGCGCCATACAATCGTCACCGAAACCGTAGGCGATCGCGCTGATTGGAGTAATGCGATCGCCTTGAATTCAGTAATGTTAAGTTCCTCTCTCGTCGTGGGGCCTGCTATGGGCGGGATTTTGATTGCTACACTAGGGGTAAAATATTGTTTTCTTTACGATACCCTCAGCTATATTCCTGCCATATTTACCTTGCTAGCGATGCGGCTGCCAGCCAGACAGATGCAACCCCTTACGGGCATTAGCGATACTTTGGAGAAATTGCGGGAGGGCTTTGAATATGTCTGGAAATTCCAGCCAATTAGAGTAATTTTATTAATGCTAGCGTTACATGGTTTCGTCGGGATGTCTCATGTCGCGCTCATGCCTGTTTTTGCAGCAAAGATTCTCAATGGGAACGCAACAACAATGGCTCACCTCAGCACTTCAGCACCGATTGGCTCGTTGTTTGCTTGTTTGTATCTGAGTGTCAGACGAGGGATTGTAGGCTTAGAGCGTTTGATTGTAGTCGCTCAAGTTTTGATTGGGATGAGTTTGATATTCTTTTCACTCTCGCGTCAAGTTTGGCTATCTATAATTATTCTGGTATTTGTAGGCTGCTTTTCTATCCTCAACATTACCAGTAGTAATATGATTATTCAAACCTTAGTTACCGAGGATAAGCGCGGACGGGTAATGAGTTTTTACGCCCTAGCAATGGTGGGTACAATGCCCTTTGGAAATTTGTTAGCTGGGACTTTGGCAGATAATTTTGGTGCGACTAATGCCTTGATTGTCTGTGGTAGTCTGATTATTTTAGGTGCGTTCTGGTTCTCTGCACAATTGCCAGCAGTAAGCCGTTGGATTGCTCGGTGAACAAGTCGCTTCTCTTTGTACAACAAAGCAGATATTTGGAAAACAAGCATCTTCCACCACACCTTAAAAGTGTAGTGGAAGACGATCAATTACATCAACTTGGCAGAAGAGGGGTATAGCTCAATACAGTTCAGTTAAGTATTTCTTCCTCCTCCTCCTTTGCGTTCTTTGCGTCCTTTGCGGTTCGTTAAAAAATTGAATTTGACAAAGAGTTAAGCCTTAACTAAACCGTATTGACTTATAGCTGATAGCTGATTTTTTCATCCCAAGGAGCAGGTTTGCTAAGTTGCTCCCATATAGGACTATACAAGGCTTCATGTAGTTCGCGTGCTAGTACCACCAAACCTGCATAGCCAGCATAAGCATGGTGACGTTCATGGTTAATGTCTAAAAAAGGAATTCCCGTTTTGAGTGCTGTATATTTATTGCCAGTCCCAGTAATCAATATATCAGCTTTTGTTTGGTGTAATACCTTTAATAAAGCCTGGGGAGTTGTATCAGACAAAAGCATTGCATCTGCACCAAGATATTGTTTAATTTTAGCTTTCTCCTCTTCTGTTGTTTTGCCATCTGTAGCTGCAATAACTTCCATTCCCAAATCTTGGGCTGCTAAAATAAGCGACCAACTTTTCACACCACCAGTAGAAAGAATAATCCGCTTGCCTTTTAAATCAGCAAGGTAAGGAGCTAAAGCAATATCTAGAGCAGCATTTTCTTGAGCAATTAACTTTTCTGTACGTTCTTGCAGTTCATAGGCAATAACACTATCTCCCAAGGATATACTTAATTTGGTTGGAACATTTCGCAAGCAATCGTTTAAGTTGGTAGCACCATAGAAGGATTCTTCAATATAAGGAATTCCATAGCATTCCGCCATAGTTTGCGCCATTTGTATAGCTACATTTGAGCAAAGCACTACATTTAATTTGGCGCGATGAGCATAGCAAACTTCTTGATAACGAGCATCACCTGTAATTTTAGAAAGAACGCGAATCCCCATTTTTTGGAATAATGGTAAGATATTCCACGTTTCCCCGGCAACATTATAGTCACCAACAATATTAATATCGAATGGTGTAGTAAATTCCGGTTCGGCTGTACCAATGACAGCATTCAATAAAGTTTCATTACCGATGCGATTCCCTAAATTTTTACTACCAAGAAATCCAGGCGCATTTACATAGATGACTGGGATATTAACTTGTTGTGTAGCAAATTGGCAAACACTATCAATATCATCACCAATCAAAGCAGACAGGCAAGTAGCATAAACAAAAATAGCGGCAGGATGATAGCGTTGAGCAACAGCCACAATCGCTTTGTACAGTTTCTTTTCTCCACCAAAAACGATATTACCTTCACTAAAGTCAGTAGTAAAAGCAGTTTGGTATAATTGTGAGCCTGATGATAGGCTGCCATGAGTTGCCCAAGGATTGTGAGTACAAGAAACAGCACCATGTACTAAATGAACAGCATCAGTAATAGCTCCGACAGAAACCATCGCTCCATCAAAAGGGCAATTTCCTTGGGTTGAACCTGGTTGTGGTGGTTTTGTGCAAGTGAGTTTTTTCTGACCAGTAAATTTTTTCTGGTTAGATTTGCAAGGTGTTTCACTAAGTAGTTCGTTAATTGTTACTTGAGTGTTTTTCATGCTTTTCCTCGTGCTAAAAATAAATACAAAACAGCCAAAAATGAGGAGTTAAGAGTATTATTTTTTCTCTATCTCCTATTTTCTTACTTACCAATTTTGCTGCCTAGTCTCCACTCGTCTTTATAGATGCTGGTAGACAAAGTTTATTGAGACTGATTTCTGAGAAATTACAAAAAACAGCAATTGATGCACTAGCATTTCAGATAAAACAAGCAACTCCTCTGATGCATCCTGTCTTTTTAGAAAGGCTTGTTATGGCAGCCCTCGCATGAGTTACACCTTCGCCTGTAGCCCCTCACCGCAACGAGATGTAACTCACTCAGACGATAAACACTATAATTTTTTTTGCTAGTGTTAGCTTATCTAAATATTAGTATAGCTAATAAT
>NZ_JACKZS010000220.1 GCF_014222285.1 Nostoc sp. UCD121 | reverse complement strand
ACAGTAAAGAAAAATTTTCTAGTTGAGCTAACTGTTGTAATCGGAATAAGTCGTGGCTAAAAGTATCGCTAACAAAGTGTAATCTATCAAAATTATCTATCACCAGCAGCCTATTATAACCATCAGATAATTTGCTTATGATATTTTGCCAATCCTGCTGGTAGTAAAAACTGAAGCTAATAGGAATAACGTTGAATAGATGATCCACACTAAAAGGATATTCAAGATTGAGGTAAACAGACTCTAAGTTAATATCCTTGAGTAAACAGTTTTTAACAGTAAGAGTCTTACCAATATTTGGCTTGCCCCATAGGTTAATATTCTTGCCTGCATTTACCTGATCGATTAACTGACGGTAGTCTTTATAACGTAACATCACTATTATCCTTTAGATAAACTACAATTGCTTTGAAATTAAATGTGTGATTTTTTGATTGTATTTTTCTAAACTGTGTCTGGAGAATTGGTTAGATACAATAAAGTTCTCTAATAAAAAATCAGGTGATTGTGAAAGTCTTAACAGCACACCATCATCACCACTACTGCGATGATAGTAATGAACAACGGGTGATTGGATAACTGTCAGGTTATCGTTACGAATTGCTCGCCCTGTAACTAGCCCATCCATAATAAATTTAGCGGCAGCAGCTACATTATCACTATCTCGTGCAAAATTTTTGAGATACCAATGGAACTCAATCCACACTGTACTATCCAAACAAAATTCACATTCTCTAACAAATTCACCAATTAAGTTTGTCCAGTACTTCTTAAGTTCAGCACTAGCTTGCCAACTTGACCGTGCCTGGTTAATAATTTCGTTCATACAAGGAGGTAAAGGCATGGTTAGTTCAAATATCATCTTCACCGCCACCTTTAAAGTTATTTAAAAATTCTTCGACAACGTTTCTAAATTTCTTGTATGACCTACCATCTTGACGGGATAAATTGAATACTGCTTTGACAATTTCATCAAGTTGATAGCCCTTTTGATGCAAATTCATAATTGAGTTTCTTGCTTCTTCGTCAAGCTGCACCTTAAAACTAAAACTACCCTCAAAATCAGTCTTAGACTGCTTAGTTTTAGTAGCAGTAGTGGCTTTATATTTACCATTATCATTATTACTACTCTTGCCATACAGACTAGCGACAAATTCATCACAATCTAACCCAGATTTCCATGCTGTATAAGGATCGTTCTGGTTTTTTGCTTCCAAGAGTAATTGCTGGAAGTATTCAGGGTCTTCATCGTCAGCAACATATAAAGCTTGGAGTCGTAAAACTTCAGTCGTCTTGTACAAAAAATCTCCGTATCCCAGTAAATAAACCGCACGCTTGTCTTTATCGTCCCCAAGGATAATACAACTGTCTTCAGGGCGAGTCGTAACAAAGGCTGTCTTTGCCGGAAAGTTTGACCGAATCAACGGATCAATCACGTTTTTATCAGGCCGTTGCGTGTACAGTAGTACGTGAATTCCTGCACCACCCGCTTTTGCAAGCAACTTCATCAACGCAGTCTCAATGCGATCGCAGTAATTATCATCGGAAAGTAGATCAAAACACTCGTCAATTAGACAAATCACTCGCGGCATGACAAAATTAGGTGCAAACCGCAAGTTGTACTGTGCGATCGTTTCAATACTGTTGTGGCGCTCAAATTCCTGGTACCGCAATTCCATCTCTTCAACCAAGTAATCAAGCAAGTTAGCAGTCGCCTCCGCGTCACGCGCAACTGGGGCAACAAGATGGGGTAGCCCATCAAATTTACCAAAGGTCACGCGTTTGACATCCGAAAGTGCCAACCGAACAACAGAAGGTGGATACCGCCGCACTAAATATAAGATTGCTGCTTTCTCAAATTGCGACTTCCCACCCCGCGTCCGCCCACCACCCAGGATATGAGTCACGTTGTCGCTATAAAGTGGAATTTCTACATAGGTGCCATCTACATCAACACCACCGGGGATCGATACCGAATAAATATCAGGTTCGCCGTCAAAAGTAAAATAATCGCGGAAATAAGCAAATTGTCTATCTAATCGGGGTATGTCAAATACAACTCCTCCAGGCACTACACTCACCATTGGTGCAAATTTTAAGCCTAACTCTTCACCAAGCTGCTGCACTAAGTCATTACCAATGTCTTCTACTTTCTTGTAACTAACACCCCGTCCCAGTTTTACCCTAATACGGTTAAAAGTAGGGCCATTTTTGGCATCAACATACTTAGCATTAATATTAAAATCTTCTAACGTTTCAACTAATAACTTCCCTGCCTGTAAAATAGTTAATTTTTGTGAAGTAGCAATCTCATTTGCACCAGTATTTCTATCTAAAGACTTAGGCTCTTTTAAAATAATTGAGCCATCACCTGTCAGTTTTAAATCTAATGGTTTACCTGTGGCACGCGCAACAAGCACTGCCGTTCGGCAGCAATAGTTTTTAATGAAATTATCTCTGGATTTATTAGCTAAATCAGTAAAGTAACTAATCTGTTTGTTGCTTAAAAATAAATTATAAAGATTCTCCTGAACTACTTCATAGCCAATCTGCTTGAGATAAATATTTTTGATTGATTCAATGTATTCAAATAAAGATTCAATGGGTGAGCTACTAAGTATCTCAATCATTTTTTGATATATGTTATTTTGCTCCCACTGCGATGGAAACCGATTAGCGTGAATATACTCAAGTGCATAACGTGCAAACTCGTACTGGTTTAAAGTACAGTGTTCTGCACATCTTGATAATATTGCTTCATCGTTTGTACCTGCAATTACTGATTCGTATATTAACTGAAATAAAAATTCTAAATTAAATTCTATAACCGGACGTGATAATTTTGTTCTAAAATCAATCTGTTGTAGAATAGTTTCAGCATAAGAAACCATTGGGGAAGGTAAAGCCTCCCGTACATTATCTATAATCTCTTCATTGTCCAAACCATCTTCTTTTGCCTGCACAATTGCAGTCAAAAGCTGTTTTTTTTGAAATTCAATATTACCATTATTGCCATTGTATGGTAATAACATCGCTGATTTTTACCTCCTAGAAATTTCAAATTTTTGTAATTGCTGCTGATAGTAAATTCTCAACTGCGCTAAAGATTTTGGGTTTTGATTGTACGAGTTGCAAATAAGACTGGCCCATACCCTACCTACTTTACATACAGCAGCATCAAAGTTTCCTGCTTCAACATCACTTAAGGCATTATTACGACGAATATATTCAATTGCCATCTTGTCCTGAGAAGCTGGGCTAAAATCCTTTAAGTTTAATTTTGGCTGAAGATCATACCAACTTTTATCCAACATTTGATAAGCACCAGCCGCAGTTGAACAAATATTTTTACCATTAATAGGAGCGCACTGTTTCTTTAACGGGTGTGTAGAAAAATTATTAAAAGTTCCATTAAATACTAACATGCGATAACTTTCTACCTCACTGGTTCCTGTTTCTGCCCAACGAATTGTTGCTAAAAAAGCACTCAACCGTGGTGAATAAGGATGTGGTGAGTAAGAACCTGTACTAACTCTTCCTGTTAAACTATTTGACGACGCTGAAGAAACACTAGTACTTTGATAAATTGAAAAATAAATACCCAAAGTAATTAAGGAAGCAGCTGACAGATGAATGGGTTGAAAACGGGATATAAATTGATGGCGAGGACTCAAAGTAAACCCAACCAAACCACCAACAATAAACCCAAATTTCCAACTATCAAGTGCCTTACCAAAGCTACGTACCTGACAAACAGTATCCGCACCCTTTGATACCAATCCACATGGCAGTGAAGCTACTCCGTAAGAAAATGCAACAGAGCAGGCTGCACCAATTACACCTGATATAAAAACCGGTACAATTTGCATTTCTCTTGCCAATAGCTAAATAACCTTCAACGGTTTGCTAAATATTCGTGTAAATAAGGACGGGGGTTCCGTGTTACACCATTAACGTGAACTTCAAAATGCAAATGCGGCCCCGTCGAGAAGCCCGTACTACCGACTGCTGCAATCATCTGCCCACGCACAACTTGTTGTCCCTGCTGTACATACAGCTGACTGGCATGACCGTACAGAGTAGATAAACTTCCCTGATGCTGAATAACAACTGCTTTGCCATAACCACCCTTGTCGCCTGCAAAAACCACTCGACCAGCATCAACCGCATAAATTGGTGTACCCTTTACTGCACCAAAATCAATCCCCGCGTGAAACTTGCGATCGCCTGTAATTGGGTGTATCCGCCAACCAAACTCACTAGTTACAGGAGTACCAGGCGCAGTAGGAAAGGCAATTCGACCGTTATTTAAAACCTGATTACTACGAATAGTTTTTGGTAATATTAGACCTTGGAGAGATTTAACTAACAGTTGAGATTCAATCCATCCAGAAACCTGGGGAATGACCATAGCTGCAATTAAAACTGAGGTTGCGATCGCATATCTCCAATTTGCACTCGAACTAGTATCGACTGTCTTATCCAAACTAGTTACAGCCGAATTACTAACCTCTTTGCCACCGTCAGTTTCAAAGATTATTCGCATTCCCTCAACGCCTTTTCGCATTAGCAGGAGAAACCTGCCAACAACCAATCCTTGCAGTACTCAATACTTCCTCAAAATCATTCCTAGCCACACGGCAATCAGGAGAATTTAGGTCATCCCCGGATGTTGCAGGTTCCCTTACTTGAGGAGAATAGCGTTTAGGAACAGGAATAGAAGATATATTCACGGCAGGTGCAGCAGTGGGTACAACAGCCGACGATGAAAACTGAAGCTTTTGTACCAATGCCACAGCATTACGCCAGTTATAAAACTGCAAATATCCCGGTTGTAAAATATCTGCAATCCATACCAGCAGTACGAACCCAAAAATTGTCTTTACCGTCATTATTCCAATTGCTTAACCACAGGCAGGGCAAAAGAGGGAACTTCCTTGGGTACAACTTCAATCTTCTTCCCAGACGCATACCCCGGCCCGGTATAACTGCCATTTAGGAAAAAATTCAACAGCATTATTAACAACCACACTCCCACACCAGCCACACCCACAGGAGATTTAATTACATCCGATAAAAAATATACTGGATACCAGCCAAATCTCCAGGGGTTTTGCGGGTGCAGCCGATGTGCTTTCCAAGTCTCGATGTAGGGAATCTCTATCTGAGGAACCCTCGGCTTGTAAGCAGTAGGTGCATTGATATACCTAACCTCTACTGGTTGAGTTTCATAAGTAGTCATGGGAGAAACGTTAGGTTGCTGATTTACTATTCCTCCTTGTTGCTGTACCTGCTGCAACATATTTTGCAAACGGTTTGCAGGCACAATTGCTCCACCTTCAGAATAATCAACATCAAAGTTACGGCGCTGATTTCTGCTCATAATATGACCTCAAATTAAGTAACTAGCTGGCGGGTTTATCATTTACCTGGGAGTTAGTATCTTCCCAAAAATCTTCATCCTGAAGTTGGGCGTAAAACTCCTCTGGAGATAACATTCCAGATTGGTTTTGCACTCTATCTTCAATAAACTGACTACTATGTACTCGCTCTAACCCAGAAACACTAGAACGAGGAGAAAATTGGACTACATTCTTAGCAGAGAACTCGCTATTTAATCTCATCCTAGAAGAAGGTGATACCGGGGGCATTAAAGAAGGCTGAATATCAGTATCAGAAGCACCAGCATGAAGTTGTTGATTGCCGGGATTAGCCAAGTTATCAGACAATTCATCTCTTTCTTCAACTGCATTGTTGTAGTCAGAAATTCCCCAGCCTAAAAAACAAGTAAACCCAGCCAGAAATATAACTGCACTCATCCAATGCACCTCTGAATTGGGAGATGGCATCATCTCAACTGTTGTGCGAGTTGAACCTTCAAGGGTAGTACGAATAGGGGTACGTTTGACTGCCGCTACAACATTGAGCGAACATAAAGCTATGCAAATTATCGCAGCAGCAAACTTGACATACATGACATCATCCCCTCGATTTATTAACAGGCTGTTTATTAGGAACTGGCTGAGGTAATTGCTTCTTCATTTGTTGAATATACATCCGCCTTTGCTCCTCCCGTTGGCGTATTCTCTCGCGGATATCTGCCACCTGTGCCATCTGCTCTACTGGATCTAAATACCCCCGCGCTCGTAACAGCTGCGCCTGTGCAAGAGAATATGGTTCTTGAGCATTCTTAATTTGAATTACCATTTGATTCAGATCGACTGATGGTTGAGATTCCAAGTTTTGAGCATAATCAATTGCCTCTAATTTACCCAAAATCAAAACAGCAGCCGCCCCAGTTGGTATCTTCTCCTCAACTTTCGTACCATCGGTTTTGCGGTACCCCCAGTAAAAAGTATTATTTCCAGAAGCCGCTTCTAGTAAAACATCCAGCGAGTTGAATTTAACTATCTCCAGTGCCGGCATATAGTGAAGGCGGTAAAACCCAGATTTATCATTAGCCTGCATTCTGGATATTTCACTTCGCAATTGCTGTCCCCACAATGCCGCCGCCAACTGTCGCCAGCCTGTAAGAGTAGGCGCACCTTCTACTGAGGAGTAACTGGACAAATGGTCTATATTGTAGTCAGTACGGGAAAGCTTTTCTAAGTACACTTCCCGAATTTGGGAAACTTGCGCCTTTACCTGCTGTACCTCCGATATTTGATTACCTGGAACCTGTTGCTTCCATCCAACCATCAATGCAACCGCTCCTATAACAGACAGGGCACTAACAGTTGAACAAACCGTCCACAGGGTAACATTTACCTTTTTCTTTCTGCGACTTGGCTGTTTATTTCGCACAGGTGTAGGAGTAAACATAATTTACCCCTCATGTATTATCAACAACCAACTGCAACTGAGGGCGCTTGTTTAACTCGCGCGCGATCGCAATTCCCGCACCACCCACAACTATCCCAGTAAGTAACAACAGAGGATGCAAGGCAAGGGTCGCCCCCACTCCCAATAATTGTCCCACCATCCCGGAAACACCCAGGTTCATCAACAAACCACCTGCCGTGTTAACCAAAAAGTCAAATGCTGCACTCATAACTGCTCCCTGGCAATAATGCGACTAAAATGATTTGAAAAGTTGATTAGGTTTTTTGTTCGTCCCTGGTAAACCAAATTATTACTAGTGCCAGAATCAAACCAACTAATTCACCTATACCCACACCAATCAAAATTGGCTGAATACTCGGAATTTCCTGTCTCTCTTGAGTTGGGGGAACTGCTACCCACGTCCCAATAACAGTTCCAGCTACTACCGAAAGCAAATTTATACCAACTGCCTGGGTAGATGTCTTTCTCAAGTTGAGTAAACTCTCATCCCGTATTTGATAGCAGATGGGTAGCATTTGAGCTACTATTTCTTCGGAGATTGCGCGGTTTTCGGCTGCAAGGACTTCAACTGTCTCGGCTGCGGTGTCGATGTACCGACTAACAGTGGATGAGTCTCTTCCCCCCAGTTCACTTTGCCGAAAAAATCGTTATCGATGCGCGAGTTAATTCGCTCTTGCGCTTCATCGTAACCAGGTGGAACGGAAGTATTACCTTCACCAAGTAAACTGCTGCCATGAAAAACAAATTCTTCTAGAGCAAGTGTGGAAGATTCAAGCACCACCTTATGGCGTAATTCCCCTAATTGAATACCCCTATCTGCGTCTCGGTAAAGTATTCCTACAAAGCTGTCGGGTGAAGCTTGTTCTGGGTCTACGCCAAATCGCTGTTTGATGTACTCGCGCTTGTCGAACTTATGTTCGCCTACTTCTGATTTGCGATCGCGCATTGCAATCAAGTGTTGGGCAGCTTCTTCAAGGGACATACCTTCACGAGAGGCTGTCTCTTTAAGTTGAACTAATTGCTGTTCAATTGTTTCATCAAGCGTATCATTTGGCTGCAAAGCTAAATCTAACAACCGACAGCAGGTACGTACTACATCAGGCGACACCTGCAAAGTCTCTGCCACTTTGTTGATATGCTTCATTTCGCTCAATTCTCCTAATTACTGCTTGCACAATTGGGTTATTTTTTTCTTCATCAGATATATGCTTAGTCAAAAAGTCATAAAGGCTTACGTCATTGACTTTTTGCAAATAAGCATCTAAGCCACCAGCAGGAATCACCTGCTGTAAATATTCCTCACAAGTCAACCGCCGAATCTTGATAGCAACGTAGAAAACATCCGCAATCTCGACTGTTGTTGCATCAAAATATCCTCCCCGCTTTCGGGGTTTGACTATACCGGCATAGGGATACCAGCGTTGTAAAGCGGCAATGGAAATCCCGTATCTTTCGGCAAGTGTTTTCTGGGTGTAGATAACGTTCTCACATATCATCAAACTCTATTCCAACTGAAAGACAACATCAATTGAAAGGAAATTAAACTAGCACCTTGCAAAACTGTTTGTAGATTAAAAAATAATTTACAAATCATGTCAGTTTAGTACAGGTATAGCTCAACTCAAATACAACTCAATTTCAGTTCATGTCCTAATAAACTGCACAATAGCCAAGTTACATACTGCCTATTGAGAATGCAAGCACGTTTATATATATGAGTTAAAAAAATAGAAAAATTACTTTTTTAGTAAAAAAGTACTCTAACAGAAATATATAGCGCTATATGTACCTTAATAGCCTGTGACAAGTTCATCGGACTTTTACCATGCGTGATGCGTAAAGCCCCCGAATGCGCTTTGCTAAATTCTGGGGATATAAGCGATCGCTATGGTGAAACGAGGAAAACGCAAAACGGATGTGAGTCGGATGTTTCACATCAGTCGAAATACCTTAGAATTGTGGCTCAAACGAGAAGAACAGACCGTAGACCGTAGACTGTCGAGCCATCACCCACAACAAACAACGGCGATTGCTATAAAATCACAGACTGGCAAAGATTTTGTGAGTTTGTTCAACAGTATGGGAATAATATCCAAGAGCAAATGCGCTCATTGTGGGGAGACAACGTGACGCAGCAAATATGCGTAGGGCTATATCTCTGGATGTTTGCAGTTCGCTGTAGCGAACTCACAGTCTTTACTCAAGCTATTCTTGACTATCTCCTTGGAGAATTAGCAAGAAAGGCAGAGGGCAGGAGGCAGAAGGCAGAAGGGAATTCTGATTTCTGCCCTCTGCCACGACCGAAGGGAGTAAGGGTTGAAGCCCCACTCCAAAATCTCTGATTTGGTGTCCTGCAATCAGTGTAGGTCTGAAGCCTACACTGCATTGCAAACCTTCTGCCCTCTGCCTTCTGCCTTCTGCCTTCTTCACTTCTCAAAGCTTATGATGCAGGAAACTCAAAAAATACTATCGACTACCTAGAATACTTACTAGCTAACTCTCCTGACCAGCGATTACTAATTTTTTGGGATGGGGCTAGCTACCACCGTTCCCAGGAGATTAGAGGTTTTTTAGACTCTGTTAATCAAAGCTTACCAACCGAGCAATGAAAAATACACTGTGTCCGTTTCGCCCCTAATTGCCCAGTACAAAACCCTATAGAGGATATTTGGTTACAAGCCAAAACATGGGTTAGACGTTTTTGTGCTTTAGTTCCAACCTTCTCCCATTTAAAGTGGATATTTGAGTGGTTTATTAGACACACTACCTTTGATTTTGACACTCTACAGATGTACGGAGCTTATTCAAAAATCAAATAGGATTCCTATATGATAATACAGTCTAACCAAATTCGAGAACAAGTTAGCCAAATTACCAAGCAATTGCTAGGAGGATTGTAATGCCTAACTGGAGTGCAATTGAAGCGAGTTTTTTACGTCAACCCCACGCGCAACAATTAGGAGAATTGGCAGCTAGTTTGGCACGCCTTAACTCTTGGTCACAAAAGAGTGCAATTCGTGAATTAGCTCCAATATTGTTGTCAGAAAGTTTGTTGTACGTGTCTTTAATACAACAAAAAAGTGAAATAAATAATGTTGAATTAAATCAACTCCAAGACTTATTACAAAACTGGATTAATGTTTGGGACGAATCAATGGAAATTACAGATATTGCATCTGTTGCGTCTACTTGGTCACAGCGAGTATTGGAGATGTAGGGTTTGCTAGCTTCTGAATCTATGAGTGCATAGTCTTAAGTAATGCGCTTGACCACTGTGATCAGCTACGCTGGGCGGTTACGCCATCGCTCCTCGGTAAATACTGCTGTATCAAGAGTTAGCAGTTGCCTCATCATCAGTAGTAAAGTATTTAGAGGTATAGCAATAAAATAATTATTTTTGCTTGGTAATTAATTATATTTTCCTACGGAATTATGAGAATACTACACAGCAATTTGCTCCCACCTAGAATTCTCCTCAAGAATATCTATTTCATCTTGAAATAGTATTTTAGGTTGCATTTGTTGCAGGTCACACAGTACCATTTCGGTATCCTCAGCATTAAACTTATAATACTCAGTTAAACTTCCGATGCGATAATTAAAGCCCTGATAGCGGTGTTTGAAATATAATTCAATATTCCCCCGATGCTCCCAACTTCCTAATACTTTAATAGCAGCACTCGAATAATGAGCAAGTAAATCAATTTTTACTTCTGCTACTCGCTTGACAACGGGTCTTTGGGTTACTCCTATTTTGTACAGAGTGCCAATATTCGTTTCAATCTCTAAAAAATATAGGCTAGAGGATAGAATACGTTGAAGTTGAGCGCGATACAGCTTCAAATCAGTAAATCGATATGCTAAGTCTGGAGCATTTTTGTATTCGGCGTGTTTAAAAGCTAGCTCAAGTTTCAGCAGTTTTTTAAGTAATAGTGGCTCCTGTACATCATTGAACCGCGCAAACTCTAGCGCTCCAACAGGAATTTTACCCAAATCACTAAATTCATACTCAGGTGGGGTTAAGTATAGGTTTTTTCTTAACACTCCTGCTTTGAGTAAACCAGAAGTAATTAAGTAGGAACTAATAGGGTAATTTTTGGCTCCGTACTCCTGCCAAAGCAGCTTTAACTGTGCCAAATCCTTGCCAGATAAGCTGTTACGCAGCTAAATTTAATAAACAGCATTACCTTTATTTTTAACTTTACGCTCCCATTTAATAATAAGACCTCCTTCATTCAGCAATTTTTTTAACAACTCTTCTAGCTGTAATACTGATTCAAATAATCTATGCGCTATATATTCTTTTGCGGAATGCCAAACCAGTTCAATTAAATTATAATCTGGACTATATGGTGGTAAAAACTCTAAAATAATATTTAGCATTTCCGCCTCAATACGAGCTAAAATATCTTTTCTTTTATGGAAGCTCGCATTATCTAGAATAATAACGATTTTAGCAGAATCTTTATTAAATACTTCAATTTTATTTCCTTGTTCTATCCATTCTTGTATGAGAAAATCATTCAAGAATTTCAACTGTTCATAAAAGACATCTGCATTCCCCTTTTTAATAACAAAGTTCATTCTTTTCTTATCATGATAATGCAATCCTCCCATAATATTTACTCTTCCTGTTCTTCTTTGCCCTGTTACTTTCTTTCTGTTACCTTTCCTTCCCCATGTTTTTCTTCTTATCACTCTTAAACTAAATCCACTTTCATCCCAAAACCATACCTGTAAACGCTCTGGGGTTAGGAGAGTTATTTTTAAATATTCTGCTAATTTTTCTTTAAATAACTTCCGTTTCTCTATATCTTGTTTGTCTTCTAGGCTGTACCTTGCCCAAAGGTAAACGTACTTTTTTTTCGCTAAAATTCTCCCTACTTGAGAACCACTTAACTTAATTCCTGTTGCTGATTCTAGATATGTTGCACATCTTGCTGCTGTCCATCTCCCAAATTCATATCCATATTCTGTTGGCTCTTTTTCAATTATTTCTAATAACAAATTTTCATATTCTTTGGTAACTTTACGGAAATTACCTTGTCTTCTTCCATCTAAAAAACTTTCTAGATTATCAGGATCTCCATGCACCGCCCAATACGCTACCGTTGGGTATGCAATATCTAAGAAATTACTAATTTCTTGATAAGTTTTTCTATCATTCATCAACAGTAAAATTAGAATTTTCTCTCTTATATATGGATTTTCATGTTCTTTTAGCGTTTTTAATAGCCGTTCCTTCTGCTCTTGAGAAAGATGGTTTTTTGCTGGCATGGGTGGCTGATTATAGCTTAGGTTATTAACCTCATATTATACAATTAATCTGCGTAATACCAAGTTGCGATAGATAGTATTATTTAGGGGAAGTAAAATCGGTGTACAGCGATGCCTCGTACTCGAATTAAGA
>NZ_JACKZS010000021.1 GCF_014222285.1 Nostoc sp. UCD121 | reverse complement strand
GTAAATATCCAAAATATAAATTTTTAAACATTTTATTAAAATCAATATAAACAAAAATCTCTTTTAATAGTCTAATTTGACTATATTTGCAATGGGTTAAATGGTAGAAAGTATTTTAATTAGCTACTCTATCTCAAGAGAGATTTTGAATAGATTCAGCCTATAGAAAGAGTAATTAAATATATTAGATTCGTTAAATTGCTATTAATATCGTCAGCAAGGAATACCTAAATGGTTAACAATTTAGTAGGCGGCATCATTCCACCACAGCCACCAATAGAAGGACAATCTGATGCTCATGTCCTAAAGTCTCGCCTAGAATGGGGCGAACCAGCTTTTACAATACTGGATGTGCGCGATCGCAACACTTTCAATGAAGGTCACATTATGGGAGCGATGCCTATGCCAATAGATGAATTGGTAGAGCGTGCAGTACCTTCTTTAGATAAGAGTCGTGATATTTACGTTTACGGTGCTAATGAAGAAGAAACTGCCCAAGCAGCGCAACAACTGCGTTCTAATGGATTTGAGCATGTCTCTCAACTGATAGGTGGTCTTGCTGGATGGAAAGCTATTGGTGGCCCAACAGAAGGTATTGTTGAGTCAAAAACCCCCGCAGGTGCAGATGACTACAATGTTGTAGATCGGCTAAAAAATCACGAACAAAATCAGCCAAAGGGAGGTACTAGCACGACGGAAGCCATCAAGAAAGGAGCTAGTAGCCTCAAAGACAGCATTCAAGAAGGAGCTAGCAATCTCAAGGAAGGTATTCAAGAGGGAGCTAGCAATATTAAAGAAGGCATTAGTGAATCTAAAAATTCTATAGACAGAGATGATTCCAATGTCGGCTCTTAGGCAAAAATAACTGAGAAAATTTGCGATAGACCTCTTGCAGAAATCAAGAACAAAAACCCCACTATATATACCTTTGACTTACATCAAAGTCTCCCCTGTCTACTTGTAGGGAGATTCTAGGAGTGGGGTGTTAGGGAATTTTCCAAGAGGTCTAATCTTGATTTTCTATGAGCAAAGAGGTCACAATTTATTAGTCGAAAGACAGAATATTTTGACTTTTAATGCTGGAAGAAGGTATCAGCAAGTTTTGCAAGAGACTCCATGAATTACACTCATAAGGAAAGATGAAAATCTCTCTTGCAATACCCAATACACTATTTTGTAATAGATTTAGTGTTTGGTCTAATGTTCAAATAAATCTTTAAATTGCAATAAATCTAAAGAAACTATCGTTGGCAAAAATTCAAAACACTCTTGAGCAATTTTCCAGCGTTCTTCTCGTTTAAGCATTTCTGTTAACTTCTGCTGCACACTAAGTAAGTAACGCACATCATTGGCAGCATAACTAAGTTGAGCTTCAGACAAACTAACGGCGTTACCCCAATCAGAACTTTGAGAGCTTTTATCTAGTTCTACTTTTTCTAACTCTTGCACTACATCTTTGAGTCCGTGGCGATTTGTGTAAGTACGGGCTAACTTACTAGCAATTTTGGTGCAAAAAATAGGGTTAACCTGAATCCCCAGATTGGCGCGCAAAGTGGCAATATCAAAGCGAGCAAAGTGAAACACTTTTACAATATTGGCCGCTTCGAAGAGTTTTTTTAAATTTGGGGCCTCAGTTTGTCCTTTGGCTATGCGAATTACAGTGACTTTCCCTTCTAGGTTGCACAGCTGGACAAGACACAAGCGATCGCGCTGTGGCAATAATCCCATTGTTTCTGTGTCAACTGCGATCGCTGTCGATTCTAAATACTGTCCAAGGGCTGCGTCACTGAGATCGCGATCGCTTACCTGAAAATCTTGTAATGTCATGAATTGTTCAAAAATAATAGCAGTGTCTAGCAAATACAAGTCTTGTCAGACACTACATTATTATTGTGCAAAAAATCATAAATTAAATCTACCTAGTGCGAAAAAAGATTTGTGTCAGGTAGACTTCACCTTGATTATTAGTAGCAACACCAATTCCAGTCAGGTTGTAATTTCCTTTTAGATTCTTTAGATGTCCGGGACTGTTGATCCAACCAGTAACAGCTTCCTCTACGGGGTTGCTATATCCCCGGTTAAAAGCAACATTTTCCGCAGCACTGTTGTAGCGAATAGGGACAGCTTTGACTCTGCCTTCAAATCCCTGATGACTAAATGGGGTTTTACCCTTAGCCATATTCTGACTGTGAATTCTTGCCTGTCGAGTAATATTTGCATTTAGGGTCAACTTTGGCAGTCCTTTAGCAGTCCGATATCGATTAATTTGCTCAAAAACTGATTTTTCTAGCTCAGTAGTTTTAAAAGTAGGAGTCGATATTGCAACCTGACTGGAAAAAAGCGACAACAGCTTATTACGGGTGGATGTATTCGTAGAAGGATGATTTGGTATCGGAACAGTCGTTAATCCACTAGCAAGGACAAGCGCACTTAAAGCGATGCCAAAAGCAGTTTGTCGGAACATGGAGAATTGCGTGATGTGTAGATATATAAGACTTCTACTCTACCTTATTGTTCCAACGATATATACTACGATACTATTAAGGATTGATGAATTTCGGCAATCTGGCTACATCCTTTACAGGAAATAGAAAAACTCATTTCCAATTGTCAATATTTCAATAGTTAATTTTCATAAAATCACGGTTATTTTTGCTGAAAATTTCAGATTTTCATGAATTACTAAAAAATAATGTAGTTTCAATTACATTTGTCTATTAAATACTACATAATCCAACATTTAATTTATAAGACTTACACATCAGGTATGAAATGTTGGGGCATTCATATAAATGCGGTTTACCGCAGAGTATTGCCCCTACGGTAAATTAAGGCTTTCACTGCCTTTTTGCCTAAGTCCTAATTTAGAACAAGCTTTTCCCCAGGCTTCAGTCTGGGGAATTTGCGAAAACTTTTATGAGAGAGGTTTTGAATCTTACTTCCCAACGCTAGTAGGTAAGGGGTTGCTCTTGTTAGGTCTGTATTCTATGCAATTGAGAACCGCTATATCAGCGAAAGAAAATTTGTGTGAAGTAGACTTTGCCTGCACTATTGCTGGCGACACCAATCCCCGTCTTATTAAAATTGCCTCTGATGTTGGCTAGGTGCCCTGGACTTTTGAGCCAGCCTTGAACGGCTTTCGTCGCCGGGTCAGTATATCCCTGGTTGTAAGCAACATTTTCACCAGCAGATGTGTAAGAAATGCCGGTTGCTTTAATACGCTCTGAAAATCCTGTATGTCCAAAAGGAACTTTCCCACTAGCCATATTCTGACTATGAATCCTAGCTTGATTATCGATGGCAGAATTACGAGTTAGTGCTGGTAGCCTTTGGGAAGTTCTGTAGCTATTAATTTGGTTGAAAACCGATTGCTCTACAGCAGTAGTGTCGATACTAGATGCTGCAATTTTGAAAGCATCACTTGATATAGATGAAGACACTGCTGTAAAAGTTGAATTTGTTACAGGAGTAGCGATCGCTCCGCTACTGAGGACAATAGTGCCTAAAGCAACGCCGTAGATTGTTCTTTTAATCATGTCCTGAAAGTAAAGTTCCAGACAATCTAATCAAACTAATCTAAATGTGACAAATTGCTTATAGGTCTATATATTTCTGTTTATGCTCTTTTTTGTTCAAACGCGACTACAAAACTTTAAAATTCACAATCTTACGAAAAAAGTGCTGTTTATGAAAAATTTCCCTCTACCATTAGGATTATTTTCGCTATTTAAATAGCATAATTTTCTCCAGTAAAGCCTCTGTGCGACTAGCTTTGGTTGAGAGTTTCTAACTCTTCTTGCACCACACGTAACACCCGTGCAATATATTCTGCACGCCACAATTCTCGCTCTTTTGTTACTTTTGCATCTGGTTCATAAGCTTCGATCTCAGTAGCCGATAAAATACCTTTAACCTCTAGTAACCTTTCAATGGTATCCAGACGCTCATGCAGCACAGACACCTCGCCAGTCAAAGCCATGACCATCGCTAACAATGTGGATTGTCTAAGTAAACAGGTCGTTTGCCCTTAGCTATTTTTGTCATCCTAATACCAATTCTCCAAAAGTAAGAATACATATACAAAACAAAGAAACCCAGATAAAATCTGGCTTTCTCAATTACGAATTACGAATTGGTATTTACTTCGTTGCAGCAACAACAAACCAAGTGTTTAGGCTGCCTGAGTTACCATTTTCAAAAAGACCATTAGTTACTTTTGCTTTCCATGCCCCATTAGGGACAAACTTCTCGAATGTCTTATCTGCTGCAAAACCAGCCTCAGTAGCTAACGTCACCAAATCCAGATCGCGTACTGCACTCCAGAAGGGTTCATTGTTGTTAGCGGTTTCCCAATCAAAAATGAACTGTGTATAAACATCTATATGATGATATAAGGGTGCTTCCAGATGGAGCATGATTCCACCGGGAGCCAGTAGACGATAAGACTCTTGCATGACTTTACGGACGGCTGGCGGGGGAATTTCATGCAGCAAAATATGAGAAACCACTAAGTCAAATGATTCATCTGGAAAGTTAGTATGTTCGGCATTTTGCTGTGAGAAGTGTACCCGTTTGCCTAAATCTTCGGCTCTTGCATGAGCGTAACGCAACATGGGTGCGCCGACATCGATGGCATGGACTTCTGCATCTGGGTAAGCATCTGCGTAGGGTAATGTGCTATTACCAATAGAACATCCCATATCAAGAATTTTTCTGGGTCGAAAGTCTGGATACTCTGGCAGAAGGTAGTTTTGGACTATAGATAGCCCCATATCATTATTAAGCGGCCCTAACCAACCAAGACCATAAAGGTAAGCGCCGCGATCGTAGGTTGCGCCAGCAGCCACATCATCAGCAGTAAATTCGCTGTGATATCCTCCAGGCATACAGTGAATGTCTACAGCTTTTTGATAATTAGGTATTTGAAAATTTGGGTCGAGGGTTAAAGTACCCAGTTCACTACCACGATCTTTGGCACGCTCAATCAATTCTGGCAGTTGTCTTTCAACACTGGTATTTACAGCATTCCATAATATTTCCTGGTTGATGCGCTTGAGGGCACTAGTCCATCGGTAGTAGGGTTCATGCTGCATTACTTCCCGAATTTCATGGCGATTTTCGGGAGGACGCTGGTGTTCTTGTTCAAACTTCGGCTTGGCTAGTTTTTCATAAACTACTTTATTGCCAGGAGAAATATTCCTGAAAATGTGCGTTTTCAGGCTTTGCACAAAGTTTTGGCGTGCCAACTCATCATGAGTAGGTTGTGGTAGCATAGCGTGTTGGAATTGTTGATCCATCATTGCTTCCTCCCAAATATTTTACGTAGATTTACGCTGGATCTAATAACTTAGCTACCGTTTGTACATCTTTATCACCGCGTCCAGAACAGTTAATTACAATCCGGGGACTGCCGCTTAGTTGGGGACATAAGGTTTCAAGATATGCGATCGCATGGGCTGTTTCTAATGCTGGGATAATCCCTTCCAATTTCGATAATCGCTGGAATGCTGCTAAAGCCTCTGCATCTGTCACACTATAGTATTCGGCGCGACCAGTGTCTTTCAAATAGCTATGTTCTGGCCCCACACCGGGATAATCTAACCCTGCACTAATTGAGTGCGCCTCAATAATTTGCCCATCTTCATCTTGTAGTAGATAGCTCATTGCTCCGTGCAATACACCAACTCGCCCTTTTGTCAAGGTTGCTGCGTGTTTTTCGGTATTAACACCTTCTCCTGCTGCCTCAACCCCAATGAACCGTATAGAAGACTCATTAATAAACTCATAGAATAGTCCCATTGCATTGGAACCACCACCCACACAAGCCAAGAGAATATCAGGCAATGTGCCCCACTTTTCCATTGCTTGGGCGCGAGTTTCTTGACCGATTACTGCATGGAAATCACGTACCATCATCGGGTAAGGATGGGGCCCTGCTACCGAACCCAGGATGTAGTGAGTTGTTTCCACATTTGTTACCCAATCGCGGATTGCTTCAGAAGTGGCATCTTTCAGGGTTCCAGTTCCCGCTTCCACCGGACGCACTTCTGCCCCCATCAACCGCATTCTAAAGACATTTAAAGATTGGCGTTCCATATCATGAACGCCCATATAAATTACACATTCCAGCCCAAAACGAGCGCAAACTGTGGCTGTAGCAACTCCATGTTGTCCAGCACCAGTTTCAGCAATAATCCGTTGCTTACCCATGCGTTTCGCTAACAAAACCTGACCAAGGGCATTATTGATTTTGTGAGCGCCGGTATGATTTAAATCTTCACGCTTTAGATAAATTTGTGGCCCAGTGCGATCGGGTCGGGCATAATGAGCAGTCAGACGTTCCGCGAAATACAATGGTGTGGCGCGTCCCACATAATCCCGTAACAACTGCTGTAATTCTGCTTGAAAACCAGGGTCATTGCGGTATTGCTGATAAGCTGTTTCTAATTCAGCAAGGGCAGGCATCAGCGTTTCAGGTACATACTTACCGCCGAAGCGTCCAAAGCGACCTAACGCATCGGGAACCTGAGCAGTTGAACTTGGAGAGAGGGGAGTGGTAGTCACAGGCTGTTTTCGATGACGGAAATGACTTAATTATTATAGAAAAGTCTGGGACATATCTGGGGTATACCTGGGGATGAGGTAGAAAAACAATTCCCAATTCCTTGCAATGGATTTGTAATGTTAGCCTAGAAATTGATATCCCAGCAGAATGGTTGCGTAGAAGTTTCCACTGCCTTTGAAATTTTTCTTAACAAACATTTTATGTCTTCTTCCAATTCTAAATCTTCTGACAAAAGCTTCGTCTACCGCGAATTTGGTAACGACAACTCCGCCGCCACAGAAAGACCAATTCCAGAACTACCCCCACAACAACAAAATCTTAAAGTACAAGCTTCCCGCAAAGGACGCAAAGGCAAAACTGTCACAGTGATTAGCGGTTTTCAAGCTAAACCAGAAACCTTGGCAGATTTGGTAAAGCAGTTGAAAACCCAGTGTGGGACAGGTGGGACACTTAAAGATAACGAAATTGAAATTCAGGGCGAACACAAGCAGAAAATTGTTGAGATTTTGACCAAGCTAGGTTATAAAGCCAAAATTAGCGGTGGCTAATATTGAGTGCGGTTTCCCGCATCTTAAGCGCGACCTCGATTGAGAAAGGGAATGTTATCTTTGAGAGGTACAAATATGCTTGAAAAGTGGTAGAAGAGTACCCAACAAGCTATTTTTGGTGAGATTAATAGGAGGTTTACATGGATTTAGTTCGGATTCTGTGTGCCATTTTTGTACCGCCTTTGGGAGTTTTTTTACAAGTAGGTTTTGGTATAGATTTTTGGATTAATATAGTATTGACGCTTTTCGGTTACATTCCTGGAATTATTCATGCAGTATGGATAATTGCTAAGAAATAATTCTTTGTACGAGTAGATTGGGTGTAACCATCTCTACAGAGGCAATTAATCAATTGCCTCTACAAAAAGGTTTTTTAGTTGGATGTCTGCATGGATATATTACAATACGGCGTTGCTGAATCGAGGTATTAATTTTGGATGTAGAGACGTAAAAATTTTACGTCTCTACAAGGATTTTGATTACAAAGCACAATCGTTTTCATACCGCAATCAGCAACGCCTACAATACCATATTTATTTTGCTTAAAAAAGTCTAAAGACACGATAAATCATGTCGATAAAGTATTAATCTCTGTGGCATTCAATCCCGAATTAGCTCTCATTTTTTAACATTGCATAGAGTCTAAACTCTAGAAGCAAAGGGCAGATGTGTAACTGCCATTGCACAGTTGAGACATTCAAATCTTTGATTAAGCCAGTGCGTATATCTAGTACCCAGCCGTGAACCATAGGCGCTTTTCGCTCATAAAGTGCCTGACGCATGATAGAAGTTTGGTAGAGATTTTTCACTTGCGCCACTACATTTATTTCTGCCAAACGATTCAGACGTTCTTCTCTGGTTGGTAAAGCATCAATTTCTTCTTGTTTGTGTAAATACAGTTCCCGAATTGGATTTACCCAATTATCCAATATTCCGATGGTTCTCCCTTCTAAAGCAGCTTTAATTCCTCCGCAGTCGTAGTGACCACAAACGATAATATGTTCTACTTTAAGATGTAAAATTGCATATTCTAAAACGGCTAAAAAGTTAATATCCGTTAGAGAAACTTGATTCGCAATATTACGATGAACAAATAATTCTCCTGGTTCTGTACGAGTAAGGTTTGTTAAGGGTAAACGACTATCAGAACACCCGATGTATAGAAAAGGTGGTGTTTGTCCCTTAGATAATTCTTGAAAGTAAGTCGGATCTATAGCTAATTTCTCTGCAACCCAAGCCTGATTATTTCTGAAGAGTTCATCAATGCTGTTATATTTCATCTTTCGTCAAACTCGGGAGAGAATCTCATAAATATTTTAGCTGAATTCCAGTTTCTGCTAAATCAGTATGAACTTTGTGTAATCTAAAGTTTGAGAAAGATGACGATCTTTTTCTACACCATTAATAGAATTTTTGTATAAATTGTAAACAAGTAGGGGTAAATTTGAGTCAATCAAGTGTGGTAGAACTTTTGAGTACTATCTGCTTCAATACCCAGAGACATTTCCTAGATAATAATAAGCTATCTTAACAAAGCTGCCAAATTTGGTGTTGAGATATAAAGTTGTTAGCTTCAATCGGGGGCAACAACTTTGCTTTCGTTATGATGATTGATTGACCAACGGTGATCGACAGTCACGGAAGAAAATTCGCAAATTTCTTCTAGTCGTTTTTGTTGTACCGCAGCTTTACGGAGAGTAATAATTAGTTGATTTACCTGATGGCGTAAATCTGGATTATCATTAACCGCTAACATAGTTTGTCTTTCTAAGAGTTGAAGTATAAGTTCGTAGTGAATAGGTGAAGGTAGAGGAATTTGCTCCATGAAGTTTAATTTGGATTTCATATTTGGAATTTTCTCTTAGTCAAATTTCATCTCTTATAAATAAATTGTTACATAATAAATAACTAGTTGCTTATGGCTTTGATTTGATTAGCGATGAAGATTTAGCAAAGATATTGATAATAGTTGACAGCAAAGTACTGCGTGTCTACGCATAGTATGCCCCATTAGTTGCCCTGCACTAAGAGGTACAGGGAAAGTTTTTATTTCAGAAATTCTTTGGTAATATACTGGCGATCGCAGCACCGGGATCTGGTTGTTTTACCAAAGATTCCCCAATGAGTACGGCAGATGCACCTGCTGTAAGCACTAAACTCAAATCATCTGGGTTGTGTAGTCCTGACTCGCTGACAACAAGGATGTTTTTCTCCTGCAATTGGCTACCCCTTGCAGCTAAAAGTTGGCAAGTAGTTTGCAAGTCAACGGAGAAATCTTCCAAATTGCGATTATTGATTCCTACTAAGGAGACACCATCCAAGGCTAACACACGGTCAAGTTCTGCCAAGCTATGAACTTCAATCAGGGCTGCCATTTTCAAGTTGTTAGCAATTTTGAGAAAGTATTTCAAATCTTGATCGCCCAGGATAGCCGCAATCAACAAAATAGCATCTGCACCGTGAATCCGTGCCAAGTATATTTGGTAAGCATAAATGATAAACTCTTTGCATAATAGGGGCAAATCTACGGCAGCCCGAATCTTGGCTAAGTTTTCAAAACTACCTTGAAAGAACTTGACATCGGTTAGCACCGAAAGACAACTAGCTTTGCCTTGCTGATAAGATTGGGCGATCGCTACTGGGTCAAAATCTTCTCGGAAAACGCCTTTACTTGGTGAAGCTTTTTTAACTTCGGCAATTAACGCTGGCTTCGTCTTGCCTTGGCGCAAAGCGGCAACAAAATCACGGGTTGGCGGCGCAGTCAGTACCTGCTTTCGCAATTCTTGTAAAGGAACCTTTTCCCGCATCAGGTCATATTCTACTTCTTTCTGCCAGACAATTTCTTCCAAGATATTGTTTGGCGCTGAATCAGGTACGGCAGCCTGATAACGCAATATCGATACAGCAATAGCTGGATTAGGGGAACGACGACGGATTTGCATAATTTGTCATTTGTCAGTGGTCATTAGTCATTTGTCATTGGTCATTTGTCCTTGTTTATTGACAAAGGACAAATGACAGAGGACAAATGACTAAATAGCTCGTTTATAAGCTTCGTCTAAGACTTCGGAGAGTGTTGGGTGAGCGTGAACTAGATGTGCGAGGCTTTGGACAGATTGACGGTTTGCGATCGCGGCTGACGCTTCATGAATTAAATCTGAGGCGTGCAGCCCGAAAATGTGAACGCCTAAGACTTCTCCTGTGTCTTTGCGATATATCACCTTGGCAATACCGTCGGATTCATTTTCTGCCAACGCTTTGGAATTTCCTTTGAAGTAACTCCGACTTGTGGCAATTTCAAACCCTTCGGTTTGTCCTAATTCTTTCGCTGCGGTTTCTGTTAAACCTACATAGCTAACTTCTGGGTGGGTAAAAGCTGCTGCGGGGATGCTGCGATAGTCTACTATTCTTTCCCTCCCAACTATATTTTCTACTGCGATGATGCCTTGAGCAGAAGCCGCATGTGCTAACATCATTTTCCCATTAGCATCGCCAATTGCCCAGACATTTGGTACTACTTCACCAGATGATAGTACTGCCATGCGATCGTCAACTGGGATAAAATTCCGCCGATCGAGTTCTATACCCACAGACTCCAAACCAAGATTTTTGGTCGCCGGGATGCGTCCTGTAGCCACCAAGCAAGCATCGACTTCGATGACATCTACATCTTCTTTGGTTTTGAAATCTGCTAACTCAATTACCACTGGTGAACCAGGGGTAACTTTTTTGGCGTATATTCCCACTTTGGTTTCAATATCGCGGGGAGTAATCAGCACGCGTTCGGCAAGTTTGGCAATATCGCGGTCAAATCCTGGCATTAACTGATCTAGGGCTTCAATCAAGGTGATTTCACAACCCAAAGCTGAGTAAACATCAGAAAATTCTAAGCCGATGTAACCACTACCAATAATCGCCACCCAGTCTGGTAGCGACTCTAACTTCACACCTTGGTCGCTGGTAAAGACAGTTTTGCCATCTACTTCAATCCCTGGAGGCACAAAAGGAATTGAACCAGGCGAAAGGATGATGTCTTTAGCTGTGATGATTTTTTCGCCACCGTTTCCGGTTACAGCAACTTTTTGTGCCCCAGCGATTTTTCCCCAACCTCTGATAATATCGACTCCTAGACGTTTGAGACTGTTGGTTAAGTCCCCTTGAATTTTTGAGACGAGATTATTAGCATGATTAGCGATCGCTTGACGATCAAATTCCACGCTACCAATTTGAATTCCCAGCGATTTGAGGTGATGGGCATCGCGTAACTCCCGCACCCGCCCAGATGCCGCCAGCAGCGCTTTAGAAGGAATACAACCCCGATTAACACAGGTTCCTCCCATATCAGCAGCTTCAATAATCGCTGTTTTTAAACCACAACTTACGGCGTGTAAGGCTGCACCATGCCCGCCTACACCAGCGCCGATAATAACTAAATCGTAATCAAATCCTTGACTCACGTTAGGTTCCCCGTCTGCTTCGCCTATTTATTCTCAACTTGACCGACAATCAGCGCAACCCCTTTAACAGTTATCAGTTATCAGTTGTCAGTTTTGTTGCTGGGTTTAAGCCCCTAGCAAACAGTTATCAGTGAACATTGGAAACTGTCAACTGATTTAAATCCCCTAGCATCCGCCTGATAACCATTTTCTGATTTAACGTTCGGGTGTTGCTAGCTTTAATTATGATTCACTGACTTCGGGCGAAAAGATGGATGTTTTCAGTAATTATAGTCAAATCTAGATACTTATTTTTTTTAAAGGGAATTGAGAATGGGGAATGGGGAATAGGGAATGGGGAATAGGGAATAGGGAATAGGGAATGAGGTGGATGAATCAGTCTCTAATTCTCAATGCCCAATGCCTACTTGCCCTGAGCGTATCGCTAAAGCGAAAGCTCCGCTAACGCGCAGCGTCTCCGTTAGGAGAAGCCGAAGGGATGCCCAATGCCCAATGACAAATAACTTTACAGCACCATCGCCTAACACCTAAGCTGGACTTAGGATTCATCCAGAGGATTTACACAGGCGATCGCTCGATGTCTATTCCCCAAATTACTGAATTTACTATCCGCCGTCATGCCAACACCAAATCTTTCCAACGCGGCGAAGCATACTATGAGGCTGGTGCTGTTCATACTGTTACCCAACGTGGTCATCTGCTTCAAGCGGAAGTAGCAGGTACTGAAGCAAGACCTTATCATGTCAATTTGAGTTTCGATAGCAGTGGGTTAACCTCAGCAAACTGCACCTGTGCCTACAACTTTGACGGGTGGTGCAAACACATTATCGCCACGATGCTTGTCTGTGCGCGTGACTCAGAAAGTATTGAACAGCGCCCCACCCTAGAACAACTACTCAATCGCCTGGATAATATCCAAACTCAAAGGCTGCTGCAAGAGTTGGTAAATGAATACCCACCACTAATTGAGGCGATTGACCGACATGTAGGTTGGATGACGAATCCGATTATCGAGCAAACAACCATAAGACCTGTACGCCACCGGACTATTGATCCGGCTCCCATTCGACGGCAAGTCCGGCAAATTATTCGGGATGCTGTACGCTACTTTGAGGAAGGGGGTGAAGAAGACCCAATTGCTGAAGAATTGGTGAGTGTGGTGCAAAGTGCCGTAGCTTTTAGTGAACGAGGAGAGGGTGAAAATGCGATCGCCATTTTAGAAGCGATTACCTTTACTTGTGTAGAAAATTGGGATGATATTGCAGATTACGGCGCTGAAAATGATGAAATTGTTGGAGAATTAAATGAGGCTTGGTGTGAAGCAATTCTGACTGCTGAACTTACCCCAGAAGAAAAAGTTGATATTCAAATAAATTTGGAAGCTTGGCAAGATGAGTGGAATGCTGATTTTGGCCTAGTGATGGAAGCTTTACGCCAAGGTTGGGATTATCCGCCCCTAGTGCAAGTTCTTCAAGGTAATATTACCGAAAGGGGAGCTTGGGAAGAAGACGTGCCAGACTATGCAGATGATTTGGCACTAATTCGGCTAAAAATTCTCGAACATCAAGAACGTTACCAAGAATACCTATATTTAGCAGAAGCAGAAGGACAAACCCAGCAGTATCTCACAATGTTAGGGCGTTTGGGCAGAGTGGAAGAAGCAGTTGATGCTGCTCAAACCCAGATGAACTCAATGGGAGAGGCGTTTGCCTTAGCGAAAGCCCTAAGCGAACAGGGGGCGTTACAGCAATCACTAGATATAGCCCAGAGTGGGTTAAATTTACCAGGGAATTGTCAGTACGAATTAGGAATTTGGACAAGTGATTTAGCTGTTGAGTTGGGTAATAGTGAAGCTGCTTTATTAGCAATTAAGGCGGCTTTTCAAGTCAAGCCCTCCTTTGTTGACTACGAAAAGATGGCAGAATTAGCTGGGGAAAACTGGGAAACTGTCAAGACAGACTTACTGAGAATTATTCGTACTTATAGTGGTTGGGGAACAGAATCAGCCAAGGTAGATATATTCTTGCATGAGGGGCTAATTGATGATGCAATTGCGATCGCTAGTGAACTCAGTTCTTATTATTCAGAATTGATTCATCGCGTCATGAATGCCGCTATCCCTCACAATCCTACTTGGGTGATTGCTAATGCGCGTCGCCGTGCCGAAAAGATTATGGATGGAGGTAAGGCAGAATATTACTACTATGCGGTTGAATGGTTAAAAAAAGTCCGTGCCGCCTACTTGGAATCTGGGAAGAAAGCTGACTGGTTAAGGTATCGGGAAAACTTGATGCAAACCCACGCTCGGAAACGTAAATTGATGGGAATGTTGCAGCAAAGGGATATGGAGTAAGAACTATTATTTTTAAGCTTTCATTTAATGTGTTGTAGAGATGCAAAGTTTTACGTCTCTAGAAAGTTTTGATGAAAAACCACTAATCAAATTGAAGTTTACAATCACCAAATTCTTGAGCTTTTAAATTGAAATTTGCCTAAGATATTAACCTTAACGGCAAAAGATGAAGTAAGATTCACATCTGAGGCAGTTTCCGTATAATTCCATAGTTACGGACAAAAAATAGTGCAGTGCGATGATTAATAAATATCCTCAGAATCTTATAGCGTCCCATTTACCACTGAGTATGCTTGTATTACTCAGCAGCATATCTTCTAATCCATTGAAAGCTCAGGCTGTTGATACTACACAATTGCCAACTAGTACTTTCATCCTTTCACAACAACAACTCCCACCGCCACAAGATTTACAACCATCTGTACCTTCACCAGTTCCCTCACCTGAACTGCCTCAGCCACTTCCCCCACCAGCTGAACTATTTCCCCCCTCTGTTCCAACTCCCACACCTGATGAACCACTACCTGGTAAGTTTCCTCAAACTATTGTTGTTGAACGGTTTGAAGTTATTGGTAGCACAGTTTTCAGTCCCGAAGAGTTAGCCCTCGCCACTGCTGAATTTACCAAACGACCAATCTCGCTCACTGAAGTGTATCAAGCACGTTCTAAAATTACCGATCTATACGTCAGAAATGGTTATATTACCTCTGGTGCATACATCCCACCCCAAACAATCAAATCTGGTGTTGTCAAAATTCAGGTGGTTGAAGGTAAATTAGAAGATATTAGGGTAACTGGAACTCGGCGGTTGAATCCAAATTATGTCCGCAGCCGACTAGCAATAGCTACATCACAACCTCTGAATCGTCAGCGTCTACTAGAAGCACTGCAACTATTGCAACTTAATCCTTTAATTCAAAACGTATCTGCTGAACTCTCAGCCGGATCGCGGACTGGTTCGAGTCTTTTGGAAGTCAACGTTAGTGAGGCAAAAACCTTTAATAGCCAGATAGTTCTTGATAATGGGCGATCGCCTAGTGTTGGCAGTTTTCGCCGCCGATTACAATTGAATGAAGCCAACTTATTGGGATTGGGAGACGCTCTAGGTGTCGCTTACACTAATACCGATGGTAGCAACTCCCTTGACGCGAACTATACATTACCACTCAATCCCCGCAATGGCACACTGACTTTCAACTATGGCATCACATCAAGCAATGTCATTGAACCTCCTTTCGACGTTTTAGATATCCACTCAGATTCTCGCTATTACGAACTGACATTCCGCCAGCCAATAGTTCAAACTCCGACACAAGAATTCGCCCTTGGGTTGACAGCCTCGCGACGCGAAAGTGATATTTCGTCTTTGCTACAGAGAGAAGGCCTTCCCGGCTCTGAACTTTCGCCTGGAGCTGATGAACAGGGACGCACCAGGGTATCTGCGTTGCGATTTTTTCAAGAATGGACGAGTCGTAACAGCCGTGAAGTCATCGCTCTCCGCTCTCAATTTAGTTTGGGTATAGATATTTTGAGTCCCACGATTAATCAAAACGCTCCCGATAGCCGTTTTTTTGCTTGGCAAGGGCAAGCGCAGTGGGTACGCCTTTTAGCTCCTGAAACCTTATTGTTGCTGCGTTTAAATACGCAACTAGCATCTAGAACACTTCTGCCTATAGAGCAATTTGGCTTAGGTGGGCAAGATAGTATTCGCGGCTATCGTCAAGATTACCTGCTGACGGATAATGGCACTTTTGTCTCTGCGGAAGTTCAAGTACCAATTCTGCGCTTACCCAAGATAGATAGCACGTTACAGGTTGTTCCCTTTGTGGATTTTGGTGTTGGTTGGAATAGTTCAGATAGAGAGAATCCCAACCCTAATACTTTAGCTGCTGTTGGTCTGGGGTTGCGTTGGTCACAGGGCGATCGCTTCACTGTTCGTCTTGATTGGGGCGTTCCTTTAATATCAGTTGGATCAAATGAGAGAACATTACAAGAAAATGGTCTGTATTTTAGTTTACTGTATAGTCCTTTTTAAAATTTAGGTGTTAGAAACAGTTTATTCTCTTACCTCATCTACAATAGGCTTCTCTAACGAGATGCTACTTCGACCTAGGAGTACATTAACGGGGAGTTACCGCCATTAAAAACTAAAAATCAGACGGTTATTTATATAATTCAAAGTTTCTCCACCACTCAGAATAAAAATCCGTAAATATACTATATATTCTATTCAGTGTTTGATTTTATTCTGGGTATCCTAAGAAAGACAAGGTTGGGCTAAATAGACGAAGGGATAAAGCTTATAACTTATCTCTGGGACTTCCAGTTAAAAAATTTTCCAACCAATAATCGTGGTTGTAGGGTGTGTTATCGCCACAAGATAACGCAACTGTTATCTGTAGGTAGTACGTTACTGGCCATAACATACCCTACTGGATAAGTCCAAATGAGTCTAGAGAACAGCTAGAACTTCTACCGCAAAACTGATTGAACAATTAGCCATATTATTCAAGAGGTCAATCATAAATAAAATGGTTGGTTTGCAACTCACACCAATTTTGTGATCATAATTGGTGACAAATTTTATGAAGCAAGTTTTGCTAGAAGTGAGACTTCCAGTCCGCACTTTTGGGAGTTGTATTTTCAGACTAAGACAAAAATAAAAATATATGAAAATTTGAGGAACAGCCATGCTAGGAAATGAGCGGGAAAAAATACGCCATCTGTTGGTCATCAAAGACCTGCAAGGGCGGAGAACTGTCCCCCTACGAGAGACTACTTATTCTCTAGGGCGGCATCCTGCAAACACCATTGTCTTGGTTTCTCGGTCAGTATCAATGCAACACGCAATTTTGTTGCGAGTAACTGTTCCAGAGACTGACCAATATGGCTTCCAGATTATTGATGGTAACTTCAAGGGGAAAGGAAGTACTAATGGCTTATTTATAAATGGTATTAAATCCATTTCTCATAATCTTAGGAATGGAGATAATATTGCCTTTGGCAGTAATCAAGCTCAGGCTAAATATTATGCCATTTCCAATATTTCAGAAGAAGCCTTTTCTGAATCTTTTGATGTTGAAGACTTATCTGGTTTCCTATCAGAGCAAGCCAGTCCTGCCAATCCTTTTCAAACCCTAGCTATCGATCCCAGCTTGGAAGCAGCTAGTGAGTCTGCCTTAGCTCGCCTAGCATCCTTCCCTGAACTTATCCCCAATCCAATTGTTGAAATGGATTTCGAGGGAATAGTGACTTATATCAATCCTGCTGCTACTCTCAAGTTCCCTAAACTCAGGGAAGTTGGGACGCGGCACCCAATATTAGCAGGACTCCTGAGTACAGTTAAAAACTTAGAAAAAAATTCTTTTGTGCGGGAGGTGGAAGTAGATACAGAAGTTTTTGAACAATCCGTTCTCTACCTTCCTCAAAGTGATTTAATTAGAACTTTTATTATTAGGGATATTACAGAGCAAAAACAAGCTACAGCCGAATTGCGTCAGCGCGATCGCTTGCTCCAAGCAGTTGCAGAAGCCGCTAATTATTTGCTGGGGGAAATGAATTACGAAACTGGTATTGAGCGGGCTTTAGCTATACTGGGCGAAGCTGCCAAAGCAGATCGTGCTTATCTTTTTCAAAACCATCCCCATCCTGCTACAGGGGAAAGAGCAGTCAGTTTGCGGTTTGAATGGACGCAATCTTTAATTGAATCTACCCACCACCATTGGCAGAATCAGGTTTATCAAGGTTCGGGATTAGCCCGTTGGTATACTATTCTTTGTAGCGGCCAGTCAATTAGCGGACTCACCCAAAAATTTCCGATCGCAGAACAAGAATTCCTGATTAGAGATGGCATTCAATCCCTGCTTTTGGTGCCTCTTCGCTTGGAGAATGAGTGCTGGGGCTATCTTGGCCTGGCAGACTGTACCTTTGAGCGTCATTGGTCAAAGCACGAAGAATCTACACTTTTGACAATGGCCGCTAGTATTATTGGTGCTAGGCAGCGTCAGCAAGTAGAAGAAAAGATTCGCTATCAAGCCCTCCATGACATGCTGACAGGGTTGCCCAATCGCCTACTATTTAACGAACTGCTGAGTAAAACTCTGCCCAATGCCACTCGGAACGGCGAAAGTTTAGCTGTGATTTTTCTCGATCTGGATCGCTTCAAGGTAATTAATGATACTCTGGGGCATACTTTGGGAGACCAATTGCTAAAAAACGTCGCTCAAAGATTACAAGATTTACTCAGAGGGGGAGACACTATAGCCCGTTGGGGAGGCGATGAGTTTACTATCTTACTCCCACGAGTTACTGAGATTGAAGAAGTAACGCAAGTGGCGTACAGAATTTTACAAACCTTAGAAGATCCTTTTTATCTCCAAGGGCATGAACTTTATGTGACTGCCAGCCTCGGTATTGCGTTGCTTGATAACAACAGTCCTGATGCCGAAACACTAATTCAGCACGCAGATGCCGCTTTATACTACGCCAAAGACAAAGGACGAAATAACTATCAATTTTATAGTGTTTCTCTGAGCGCCAAGAATCCTGAACTTCTGACTTTAGAGAAGAGTTTGCGCTATGCTCTAGAACGTGAAGAATTTACGGTGTTCTATCAACCTCGTGTAAATATTAGCACGGGAGAAATTACTGGTATGGAGGCACTGTTGCGTTGGCAGCACCCAGAAATGGGATTGGTAGCACCCAGTGTCTTCATTCCCCTCGCCGAAGAAAGCGGATTAATTATCGCCATCGGCGAATGGGTGCTACGGACAGCCTGTATGCAAAATAAAACCTGGCAAGATTCAGGATTGCCACCTATAACTATGGCTGTCAATCTTTCTCTGAAGCAGTTCCGCCAACCCAAATTAGTGGAGATTATAACCAGAGTTTTAGAGGAAACGGGTCTAGATGCCCACTTTTTAGAATTAGAAATTATGGAAACCACAGCCATTGAGGACTTGGGTTTTACCAGAACGGTGTTAGAGGAACTAAAGCAGATGGGTGTTAACATCTCCATTGATGACTTTGGTACGGGTCATTCCTCGCTCTCGCGCCTACAGCTTTTGCCACTCCACAATCTCAAAATAGATCAGTCTTTTATGAGAGATTTGAAGCCGGATTCCAAAGTATCTCATATTATCCAGGCCATAGTTACCTTGGGACACAGCTTGGGATTGAAGTTGACAGCCGAAGGGGTGGAAACAGCAGAGCAATTGGAGTTCTTGAAATCTATCAACTGTGAGGAGGTACAAGGCTATTTCTTCTACCGCCCACTTCCTGAACAGAAAGCAACAGAAATCCTCGAAAGTAAACGACCGATCATCTAGTACAAGAAAAAACTGTTTGTACCAGTAACGATACAATAGCATTCATCATAATTCGTAATTCCTAGGGGTTGATACCCCCGTTCCCATAAACAGCTTGTCTTGTGTCGGGGGTAAAATTCAGTCACAAAACATAATTACGAATTACGAATTACGAATTATTTATTGTCCTGCTGCCGACTTTTTTCGTCCTATGCTGCCAGTCATCTATTCCGACGAATTTTTAGATCACAAGACTGGAAAATACCATCCCGAAAAACCAGAACGTTTAACTGCGATCGCAAATGCCCTAAAAGCAGCTACATTCGCAGATAAAATTGACTGGCGATCGCCCACACCAGTATCAGAACAGCCATCACTGATGTCTATGTTGGTTAAAGCTCATAGCCCAGCCTACATCAAAAAACTTTGGCAGATCGCTTCTAGTGGCGGCGGCCCTTTGGATGGAGATACACCAGTTTCCCCACGCAGTTATGATGTGGCATTGTTGGCAGTCAGTGCATGGCTAGATGGTGTTGAGGCTGTGTTAAAGTCGGTTAATCCAGCTTTTGTATTAGCACGTCCCCCAGGACATCATGCAGAAAGTGATGCTGGGATGGGCTTTTGCCTATTTTCTAATGCTGCGATCGCCGCTTTCTTTGCCCTAGAACAACCCGGAGTTAACCGCGTCGCCATTCTCGATTGGGATGTGCATCACGGTAATGGTACTCAGGCGATCATTGAAACTGAAGCACGTATCGCCTACTGTTCTCTACATCAATATCCATGTTATCCCGGTACTGGGAGAGCCACAGAACGCGGTTTTCATAATAATGTATTAAATTTACCAGTACCTCCTGGTAGTGATATTGCAGGATATCAGCCACTATTTGAAAGACAAGTCATACCGTTTTTAGCCAACTTTCAAGCGGATTTACTGATTGTGAGTGCTGGTTATGATGGCAATGCCGCAGATCCTCTAGCAAGTATCAATTTACAGCCAGAAGACTATGCTTTATTCACTAATTATTGTCTAGGGTTAACTCGTAAAATTCTGTTTGGCTTAGAAGGTGGTTACGATTTTGATACTCTTTCTCAATCAGTTATAGCGACAATTGAACCCTGTCTACTTTAACTTTCCTTGTTCCCCTCATTACCGAACAAAAGTTCACAAAAATCAAGCAGGCAAAGGTTTCTTGAACTGAAGAGTTGGGCACAAGTCTCTCCCCCTTTTCTTCCTTTCAAGGATAAGTTTTTTGGCGTTGCTGATTAGATATATGAATCTTGGTGTAGAGACGGTGCATTGCAACGTCTCTACAAGGGTTTTGAAATCACGCAAAATCATTTTCATACCTGAATTCAGCAACGCCGTTTTTTTAGTATGTCGAAAATAATTGAGAGAATTCTCAACTATTTAACGTAGTTTGGTCATTTCAGGATTTAAACATTGGTTGAAATAGTTAAAAAATGACCAAATATAAAATACCTGCCTTTGTAAGCCCTTTTCTTCCTGATTTCTTCTTCATACCCCATACTTAATGCAATTTTTTGTCAAATTCATCAAATCTTCAGAAATAAAAATTTTGAATGGGGTTCTGAAAGAGCTAAAGTTTTGTTAAGATGCAATTGCTAGCAGTTTCTCAGCGAAATTCACCTATCAGGGTGTGGAGAAATAAAAAGTACTAGCAGCACAAATTTTCAAAGGTGAAGCAATGACCACCTATATTTTTTTCGGTGAAGCCCTACGGATGTTGACTAATGCCTATTTGATATCAGCAGTACTGTTAATAGCAGCTTCTGGTATAGGTTTAGCGGTAATTGAAACAATAGAAAAGGCAGGAGAACGCTAAGTTTACAGATGGCAATTGTAGTTATTGCCAAAAACCATTGGGTGCAAGTGTTCGCCGTAGATAAATCTTGGGAATACTAAAGCATGAAAGTCTCACAGCCTTACAGTCTTACCTGTAAATCTACCAAACATACAGGTAACTGTAGCGCTATTGAGACTCTAGCCAAGGAGTTACTACAAATGAGTCTATTCGACGCTGTGTTGGGTACAGAAAACCAAACCCAAACAGCACTCAATTCAGCGGAAGCTTTTGCTGTTATTGTCTTGGCGGCAACAGCTTCAGACGGTTATCTTTCTGTTGAGCAAGCAAATTCTATCACTTTTGTGCTGTCTCGGATGAAACTTTTTACAGGTTATCCTCATGAGATGATGAATAGGCTGTTTGACCAAATTTTGGGTATTCTCAAGGGGGATAGTTTTAACACTTTATTTGATGCGGCAAAGGATTCTCTATCTCAAGACTTGCGGGAATCAGCCTTTGCAGTAGCCACTGATTTAGTCTTAGCTGAAGGTGTTGTCGCTGAAGAAGAAAAAAGCTTTTTAAACGATCTATATCAAGCTTTAGGCGTTTCTCGTGAAATAGCACTACAAATCATGCAAGTAATCTTAATTAAAAACCGGGGATAGGAAGATAAAGCATCTGCTTAATTAAACTATATAAATAGCTTCTAAAAAAGGCGTGCCAAAGAACTTAAGCTTCTTTGGCATTATTTTTGGTGTTATTGTGAATAGACTTAAATTTGGGAATTTTTCGAGAAGTAGCAAATCTTGTTGTTCAATACAGTATTGTGTCATAATTCGATTTTATAATTTTGAACTTTAAATTGTAAATTACTTATGCGTTGTTCTGCCACTCTATCCCAACTGGTTGAAGTTCTTTTGGCCAGTCCGATAAACTTATCTGAAACTGCTTTAACACAAGTAAGCTGCGGTATACAAACAGATAGCCGTACCCTGAAGCTGGGTGAAGTATTTGTCGCTTTGCGAGGCGATAAATTTGATGGACATAAATTTGTGCCAACTGCGATCGCAAAGGGTGCAATAGCTGCAATTGTAGATTTTGAATACGAAAATCCCGGTTTTCCGGTGTTACGGGTAAAAGATACCTTAAAGGCATATCAACAAGTTGGCAGATGGTGGCGCGATCGCTTTAATATTCCGGTAATTGGTGTAACAGGTTCCGTGGGTAAAACTACAACCAAAGAATTGATCGCCGCAGTTTTAGGAACAAAGGGACGAGTTCACAAAACTTATGGAAATTACAACAACGAAATTGGTGTCCCGAAAACTCTCCTAGAACTTGGTGCAGAAAATGACTACGCTGTAATTGAAATGGCGATGCGGGGTAGGGGACAAATTGCCGAACTAACCCAAATAGCGCGTCCAACAATTGGAGTAATTACCAACGTGGGGACGGCACATATTGAATTACTGGGTTCCGAAGAAGCGATCGCTGAGGCAAAATGTGAGTTGTTAGTCGAAATGGCTGCTGATAGTGTGGCAATTCTCAACCATGACAATCCTTTATTGATGGCTACTGCGGCGAAAGTTTGGCAAGGAGAAGTTTTAACTTACGGCTTCTCTGGTGGGGACATCCAAGGGCAGTTAATTGATAACGAAACTGTGGAAGTTGCAGGAATCCAACTACCTCTACCGCTACCTGGTCGTCACAATGCGACTAATTTCTTGGCAGCTTTAGCGGTGGCAAAGGTGTTGGGGATTGATTGGGCAAGCCTTAAAGCAGGTGTAGAGGTGGATATGCCCACGGGACGATCGCAGCGATTTACCTTGCCCAATGATGTAATAATCTTAGATGAAACTTATAATGCTGCACCAGAAGCGATGATTGCATCGTTGCAGTTGTTAGCAGACACACCCGGAAAGCGAAAGATTGCTGTATTGGGTGCAATGAAAGAGTTAGGAGAGCGATCTCAGCAGTTACACCAGCGAGTGGGAGAAACAGTACGAAAGTTGAATTTAGACGGCTTGTTGGTTTTGGTGGATGGAGAAGATGCCGAAGCGATGGCTCTTAGTGCCGAAGGTATCCCATCGGAATGCTTTGCAACTCATGCCGAGTTAGTGGCTAGGTTGAAGACATTTGTGCAAACAGGCGATCGTTTATTGTTCAAAGCTGCCCATTCCGTGGGATTAGATCGGGTTGTCAATCAGTTACGTGCAGAATTTACGCGATGAATCTACCGCTAGAAACCCAACGTCTCAAACTACGAGACTTTGTAGAATCAGATTGGCTAGCGGTTCATCAATACGCTAGCGATGATGAAGTTGTGCGTTATTTGACTTTTGGCCCTAATAGCGAAGAAGATACCAAAAACTTTTTGCAAAGAGAGATTTCATTACAAGGAGAAGAACCCCGTCAACATTTTGCCTTAGCAGTAACTTTAAAAACCCAACAGCAATTAATTGGTGTCTGTCACATATCCGTTACGGATATTGATCATAGAACAGGCTCTATTGGATACTGTTTTACTAAGGAATTTTGGGGGCAAGGATATGCAACAGAAGCTGTAAAAGCAGTTGTGTCATTTGGTTTTCAGGAGTTAGGCTTACATCGCATCTTTGCGACTTGTCATCCAGAAAACATTGCTTCAGCACGAGTTATGCAAAAAATTGGAATGCAGCAAGAAGGATATTTGCGAGAACACCATTGGATTAAGGGAGAATGGCGAGACTCTTGGCTATATGCCATTCTTGAGCATGAATTGAGAGGCGTTTATGGATGATTTTCTGAACATATCATCCATAGTCCCCTGATAGACTTCAATTGGAAAGACTAGGGCTGTTACTGTAGCGTCTTTGAAAAAGAATTGCTGCCAAATTAGTCACCAAACAAGTGATTGCTAGCCACAGCAAGATGTAAGTAGGAGCCATCACCACGCCAATCATGAACCAAGTATATACGTGCAGGATCATTACAGAAGCGAAAAAGCTGGCAATTGCAGCAGATTGCCATACTTGATGTGATGGGCGACGTAAGGCTACCAGACACATTGTTAAAATTGTGACAAGCAAGTTCGCTGGGACGAGAAACGCACAAATACTTATGCAGTTACCACGAGAGAACTCTACTAAGGTGTTAAAATCGAGCATTAATGTTATTGGGATAGATGTTAGCTTTTTAAGAACTTAATTTATTTTAAAATAACTAAATTTACATTAACAGGTGAGTGAGTAATCACATTGCAAACATAACATAAATTAAAATATTGAGTCGCGTTTTGATACTACTCAATAGTTAGTTAATTATAAAGATTTTGGATAAATAGGGTGGAAAACACCCACCCTAGCTGAATTAACCCGGTAAAATCACTGTATCGATAACGTGTACCACGCCATTATCAGCTTCGATATCTGCTGCTAAAACTGTGGCATTTTTAACTTCAAAACCATCTAAAGAATGAATTTTAATCGGTGAACCTTCTACAGAATTAACCGTGCCGAGTTCTGCCAAATCAGCCTTTAGCAGCTTTCCTGGAACGACATGATACTTTAAAATTCGCGTTAGCTGGGGAATATTCTGTAACAGAGTTTGGATAGTTCCCGGCGGTAACTTGGCAAAAGCATCGTCATTTGGCGCAAACACAGTGAACGGGCCAGGACTTTTTAATGTTTCTACTAAACCAGCAGCTTGTACAGCCGCTACTAGTGTTTTGAAAGACTCAGCCGTAACAGCAATATCAACAATATCAGCCATATACCTGACCTAAATTTTTGCAAAAGATTTTAAAGGATAATAAACCTATTTGAAGTTTTATTAAATAGGTAGTGGGGAAAAGATGCAGGGAAGTAGAGGGGCTAAAGATAAAAATTAAATTCTTCCCCAATTCCCATTAATTTTGATTAGCTTTCCAGCTTGCTAGATCGGTTAAAGAGCGATCGCGGTAACGTCCGTAACGCTCTTGTTTACTTTTGATTTTCGCACCCAATTCGGGGAAAATCCCAAAGTTGGGCGGCATTGGTTGGAAATGCTTCGGCGAAGCGGAACTAATAAATTCCAATAACGCACCCATCATTGTTGTTGATGGTAAAACTAAAGCTTCTTTACCCAAAGCTAGCCGTGCTGCATTAATTCCCGCCAAACAGCCACCCGCAGCCGCAGCAGTGTAGCCTTCAGTACCAATCAACTGTCCCGCAGCTAACAATGTTGGACGTTCTTTAAATTGCAGAGTTGGATGCATTAGCTGAGGGGCATTAATAAAAGTGTTGCGGTGCATAACTCCCAACCGCACAAACTCCGCCTTTTCCAAGCTGGGAATTAGTTGAAATATCCGCTTTTGCTCACCCCAACGCAGATTAGTTTGAAAGCCTACCATGTTCCATAATTGACCGGCTTTATCTTCTTGTCGCAACTGCACCACAGCATAAGGACGTTCCCCTGTGCGAGTATCTGACAATCCTACTGGCTTTAGGGGGCCGTAGCGCATGGTATCTTCCCCACGCTGTGCTAGTTCTTCTATGGGTAAACAGGCTTCAAAAAATTTCGCCGTTTCCCGTTCAAAACCTTTGAGTTCTGTTTGTTCCGCTTTACAAAGTTCTTCTCTAAAGTGCAAATACTGCTCTTTATTCATTGGACAGTTCAGATAGGCGGCTTCACCTTTGTCATAACGTGATGCCATAAAAGCAACGTCACGGTTAATCGATTCTCCGACAATAATCGGACTAGCGGCATCGAAAAAGCTGAGGTATTCCATCCCCGTAAAGCGTTGCAAATCTTCGGCTAAATCGGGACTCGTTAAAGGCCCAGTCGCCAAAACCACAATCCCTTCAGGAATCGCAGACACTTCACCCCGGCGAAATTCAATTAAAGGATGGCTGGCTAAAGTTTGAGTCAAGTCTTGGCCAAATTGTCCCCTATCTACCGCTAACGCCCCACCAGCAGGTACGGCGTGTTCATCAGCTTTGGAGATGACGATAGAACCCAGTTGGCGTAACTCTTCGTGCAATAATCCAGCTGCGCGATCGCTTGCCATTGCCCCAAAGGAATTACTACAGACTAATTCTGCCAAATGTTCTGTATGGTGAGCAGGGCTGAAGCGTTTTGGACGCATCTCATGGAGAATTACCGGCACTCCAGCTTGGGCTATTTGCCATGCTGCCTCTGTCCCAGCTAGTCCACCTCCAATTACTTGTATCGGTTGTTGTTCCATAGTTAAATTTTTAGTTCCTATATCATAAGTATCCATCAGTATCACTGAAGGAAGAGCCAAACTGATGACTGCAATTACAAATTATCTGTATCAATTCCCTTTTCTTTGAGTTTAGCTAGTAATTCTTGATAGCGATCGCGCTCTTTTTCTAATTCTTCCAAAGCCGCTTCCTTTGCTTGACGTTCCTGTTCTGCACGTTGACGTTCTTGTTCCCGCAACTGGTCAATTTCTACGGGACTCAAAAACTTTTGTCCAGAAGGGGAAAAAATTTCCAGTGTATCCGATGTTAGTTCAAAACGGATTCCCAAACGCGGACTTACCCAGCCATTCATCTCTTCAATGACTTCAAAACTATCCCCAGAACGGAGCAAGCCATTTAAATCGTTTTTTTCTGGATCGTAAATATAATATTCTTCTACACCGTAACGCTGGTAAAACTGCAATTTTTTAGTCATTTCTTTGAGCGTATTACCTGGTGAGAGAATTTCAAATACTACCTGCGGGGGTATATTATTTTCATCCCACTGTAAATACGAGCCCCGCTTTCCTTTTGGTCTACCAAAGACTACCAGCGTATCAGGTGCTTGTTTAATATTAGGGCTTCCTTTAACTGGATACCAAAACAAATCTCCGGCGATAAATACATCAGCTTGCGATGCAAATAAGATTTCTAAATTTTCTTTAATTTTGACAATCCATGCAAATTGTTCTGTATTATCCGCCATTGGTTGCCCGTCACTTTCTGGGTAGATAACTTCGATTGGGGTTTCTGGTGTGACTTGTTGTACCATTGCTGCACCTCCAAGTATGGGGTTTTTAGCTGATATTTTTAGTTAAGAAGATGCGTAGATGCAAAGCGGCTTGTCGCCAGACATCGCTTGTCTGAACTTATTCATTAACAGGTTTTTGCTGTACTCCTTGCTGGACTTGTGCAATATCCAAATCTAACGCCTGTGCTATCTGTTCCACACTTAAACCTAGTGCTAGCAGTTTATGTACAGCTTCTAATTTTGCGTCAAAACGACCTTCTTGTTTACCTTCTTGATAAACCCGTGTTTGCTTCAACTCACTTAACCCAAACATCGCCTCTATCTCCTCTCGACACTATTAATTTAGAGGCTTTTGCTGTACTGCTTGCTGGACTTGTGCAACATCCAAATCTAACGCCTGTGCTATCTGTTCTACACTTAAACCTAGTGCTAGCAGTTTAGGTACAGCTTCTAACTTTGCCTCAAAACGACCTTCTTGTTTGCCTTCTTGTTTACCTTCTTGTTTAGCTTCTTGATAAACCCGTGTTTGCTTCAACTCACTTAACCCAAACATCGCTTCTATCTCCTCTCGACTTATGTTAGGCAATTTATAAACCAGGATTGTCTCTATTAATTCTAGTAATTCTTTTTGTGGTAGTTGCAAATTTACCGCTTGTTTAGTACGGTTAATTAGAACTCTTGCGGTAGTAATAGTTGTATCTTCATTTTCAATTACTAATTTTAGGGTAGCAATACCTATTGGTAGTGATGCAGCTTCGCCTAGTTCATCCAAGTAAATTATACTAATGCGATCGCTGTTGAAGAATTCGTGGCAATCTTGTCGCTCACCAGTATCTATACTCCTTCTGGGATAAATCACCACTCCTCGCCAAGAATTTTTAGATTTATTTTGCCGCAAATAGAGAAATGCTTCCGAAACTAGGCGCAAATAAATATCTAAATCTGGTTGAAATTGGACTTCAACAAAATAAATCGGATTTTCTTCGTCTTGAGTGGGAAGAAATACACCATCTATTCTAAAGGCAGTTTGTTTGATTTCAACTGAAGAGAATTGATAGGTATTTGCAGTCTCAGGAGGATTGCCAATCAGTTCAAAGAAGATACTGGGGAATTCTTGAAATAGGCGATAAAATATACTGTCAGTTTTCACTCTGGATGTTGTAGCACAATTTTGAACTTCAGCAATTTTATAATGTGTTGCTCTCTGATTGCATAAATTATCCCAGATGGTAAACTAATTATTCGGCAATACGCTTGGGTTAAAAGTTATTGGTATAGATAATTGGTCTTTGAAGACGCGATAAATCGCGTCTCTACATGAAGGTTTTGGGCTTATCTGAACTATATTGAACTATTCGGTAGCTTCTTGTATTTTTTAATGACAAATATCTGGAATTAGCTTGTAGCTGCGCTTTAACGAAGACAGCGCAACTACAAACCATAATGATTTATTCATACCAACTTACTTAAGACTGAATTTCGCTCATGAAGTCTATCGCTTTCTGGTGAAATATTGTGTTTTGATGCTTTAAAGCAATTTGGGCTGACTTTTGGAGATCAGCGATCGCTTCCTCTCGATTTCCTAAGCGATGGCAAGCCAAAGCCCTTGCGTAGAAAGCAAATTCATCCTCAGAATATATTTCACCTCCACCCACTGCTTCAATGTGCTTTGCTTCATTAAAATCTGCAAATGCACCTTGCTCATCTCCTAACTCATAACACGCATTACCCCGCACATAGTAAGCAGCTATTAAATTGGGATCTACATAAAGAGCCTTGGTTAAGTGCTTAATGGCTTGGCTATTAATACCCTGAGAATATTGCAGAATGCCCAAATTGTAATAAGAAATAGCAGAATGTTCCATGCTGGCTATCAGACTGAAGTCTTCTAGCGCACCTTGATAGTTACCAGAGTAAAAACAAGCTGCACCTCGCCCAAAATAGGCTCGTACATATTGCGGATCTAATTGAATTGCACGATGACAATCTTCAATTGCACTTTGATTATCGCCTATTGCTGCACTAGCAACACCACGTTCAGCATAAGCCTGAGCATATTGAGGACTCAGCCGGATTGTTTCATTAAAGTCTTCAATTGCATTTTGATAATCCTTTGTCAGTGAACGAGCTAAACCACGACTTAGATATGATGTCAAATCCTCTGAATTTTGTAAAATTGCCTGAGTATAATTTTCAATGGCTCCTTGATAGTCGCCAGAATTATAAAGTATATAACCAAGGCTAGCGTATCCAAAAGCAAACATTAAATTGAGCATTGGTTTATAAAAGCTGATGACACTAGTATTATTCCCAAGTCAATGAATTGAACATCACAACCTTTGCTCTGTTATTTTGCGACTGTACACAATTTGCCACAAACTATGGAAATTTCCGATCGCGCACTTCCACGGCATAATCTTGCACAGCTTTGGTAATTGTCTCCCGCAAGTTGGTGTAAACCTTGGCGAATGGTGGATGCTTCTCGGCCAGTCCGATTACATCTGAGGTAACTAAAACTTGTCCATCGCAGTGAGTTCCTGCACCGATACCAATTGTCGGAATACTCAGTTTTTGTGTAATCTGCATTGCCAAATCTGCGGGGATATGCTCTAAAACTAGAGAAAATACTCCTGCTTGTTCAAGAGCGATCGCTTCTTGTAAAATTCTCTCACTCGCTTCTTGGGTTTTTCCTTGTTGCCGCAAACCCAGTTGATGTACTGATTGCGGTGTCAAACCGACATGGCCCATTACTGGAATTCCAGCTTCTACCAAACGAGCAATAGTTTCTGCGATCGCAGGATAGCCACCTTCCAATTTTACCGCTTGAGCGCCCGTTTCCTTTAGTACCCGCCCAGCTGAGTGCATCGCTTGCTGGAGACTTTCTTGATACGTCAAGAATGGTAAATCTACAACCACTAATGCACGTTTAACCCCACGGCGCACAGATTTGGCGTGGTATATCATTTCATCCAAAGTTATCGGCAGTGTTGTTTCATACCCTAGAACTACTGCCATAGAATCGCCCACAAGGATTAAGTCTACACCAGCTGCATCGATGAGTTGAGCGATCGCATAATCCCAGGCGGTCAACGCGACAATTGAACGTCCCTGTTGTTTCCATTGAATTAATTGCTGGGTAGTGATTGCCATTTTTAATTAGGGGATAGGGGATAAGGGGATAGGTGATAGGGAATAAGTGATAGGTGATGTGGACTATTAGAAAGAATTCAGTCCCCTATACCCTGTAACCTGTCCCCTAATACCTACTTAACAGCGCGACTGAAAGCAATATGGGTTTTTGCACTGTCTGTTTTGGGCATTAACCAAGCCAGACCTTCACTAGTACCGATCCATAGTTTATTGCTGATGTCAGGTAAAAGGGCAAGAACCCGACTAGAAGGAAGTCCAGCAACTTCTGCATCTAACACAGCGCCTGTATTTGGATTTAATCGTAACAAACCATTGCTAGTTCCAACCCAGACACTACCATCTTTAGCAAAACGTACCGCCGTCACATCACGCCCACGCAGGCGAGTCACAGACCGCAAAACTGCACCAGTTTTTGGGTTAATGACTAGTAAATTATTTGGCATTCCCGCCCAAATTAAGCCTTCTGGACTGATAGCTAAAGCTTGAACAGTCGTCCCTGGTAAATCGGCAATCCGCTTCATAATCGAGGCACTAGCGGTATTTACCCGCACCAATCCATCAAGAGTACCAACCCACAGTTGACCTTCAGCATCTAAAGTCAGGGCGTTGGCGCTGACACCAGGCAGATTTTTTACTGTTGTCATAATCAAACCTTGGTCAGGACTAATTAGGGCTAAACCACTATCAGTTCCAGTCCACAAATAACCCCGTTTGTCAAGTAACAGTGACAAAACCCGTTTAGAAGGCAAAAATAAATTCTGTGCGGTGATTTCATTCGTCCGAGGGTCTACTCGAACTAGTCCGCCATAACTTCCCACCCACAAGCGTCCTACTTTGTCTTGGGCTAAAGCACCAATGGCAACATTCGGTAAGCTAACACGAGAAATAATCTTGCCAGTTTTAGGATCAATCCGCGATAATCCCCGCCAAGAACCTACCCAAAGATTGCCTGTAACATCTGCCAGTAAGTTACCAACCCGATAATCAGTTTCTGGCGAATTTTCTTGCACTCCGCGCTCATCGGGCAAAGATTCTACTCGCGGTGGCGGCGCAGAAGGTGGGTAAGCGGGCGTTAAATCAGATGATTTGATGTCAGGGGTTTTTTGTGCCCATCCCATACCTGGCACAGCTATCAACCCAAACAAGATAGAAGTAATCAATAAACTAGTACGCTTGCAAAACAATACCACGGTGACATTTCCTTTGGAGACATTCATTACCCCTAGCCATTACCTAAACTGGCTTTGGGTTAACTTCAGTGTTCCCTTACCTGAGATTTTTTAAACGTCATCTACAATTTTTCTCAAATTTTATTAAGGATTGGGAATTGGGCATTGAGGAAAGAATTCTTATAACTACCTAATTCCCCACTCTCCAAAAGCTTCTTTACAGTGATTGATGACACCTTGTAAAGCATCTGTAATAAAATGTTAAATCTTTATGTAATAACAAAATTAAATATATAAGTTAAAAACTTTGAAAGAATAACTTATCGAATTATTGATATATTGTGGAATAAGTTACAAATTACGTGGTGTGCAATTTTTTATCTTTACGCTCACGACTCTGCTAAATCTGTGTCAAGTAAATTCTTTTCTGGTATCTTTTCCATCAACGGAGAAGATATAAGGAGTGTAGAGGCGGGAATGTGTGCCAGTCAGCCCAATCCCCTGAATACCCCGATTTGTAGGGAAATTATCTAAATCAAGACGCAAAAGCGGAAGTTTTGGTGAAATTGAGAAGGTTTAGTTAGGTGCGAAGAAGAGGTAAAAAAGAATTTTGATTCGTAAGAAGAGGGAACAGTAGAAGCGCTAGGTCGTGTACCCCTAGAAGGGGATAACACTGGTGAGGAGGGCTACCACCGCTACCAAAGTGTCAGCCGCAAAAAAGACTGTTACCCTTTGCCAAAAACAACCCTTAACAAAAATTTTTACCGTTCTTTTCCCCGATGAAGGGGGAAAAAATTGGGTGAGGGGAAGTTGCACAAAACGTGATTTGATAATTAACAAGAGTGATTTCAGGGAAGGATAAAATATGTCTTACGCTCAAACGAAGACTCAGAGCAAGTCTGGGTATCAAGCCGGGGTTAAAGATTACAGACTAACTTATTACACACCCGATTACACACCAAAAGATACCGATCTTCTAGCTGCGTTCCGCATGACACCCCAGCCTGGTGTTCCTCCCGAAGAAGCAGGTGCGGCTGTAGCGGCTGAGTCTTCCACAGGTACTTGGACAACTGTGTGGACAGACTTGCTCACCGACCTCGATCGCTACAAAGGTCGTTGTTATGACATCGAACCAGTTCCCGGTGAAGACAACCAGTACATCTGCTACGTTGCTTATCCTTTGGACTTGTTTGAAGAAGGTTCTGTAACCAACGTATTAACCTCAATTGTAGGTAACGTATTTGGTTTCAAAGCTCTGCGGGCACTACGTCTAGAAGATATCCGCTTTCCAGTAGCTTACATCAAGACCTTCCAAGGGCCTCCTCACGGTATCCAAGTTGAGCGCGACAAGTTAAACAAATACGGTCGTCCTTTGCTGGGTTGTACCATTAAGCCCAAATTGGGTCTTTCCGCTAAGAACTACGGACGCGCTGTATACGAGTGCTTACGCGGTGGTTTGGACTTCACCAAAGACGACGAAAACATCAACTCCGCACCATTCCAAAGATGGCGCGATCGCTTCTTGTTCGTAGCTGAAGCTATCAACAAAGCTCAAGCAGAAACCGGTGAAATTAAAGGTCACTACCTAAACGTCACCGCTCCTACCTGCGAACAAATGTTGCAACGGGCTGAGTACGCAAAAGAACTCAAAATGCCCATCATCATGCATGACTACCTCACCGCAGGTTTCACCGCCAACACCACATTATCTCGTTGGTGTCGTGATAATGGTATCTTGCTACACATTCACCGTGCTATGCACGCTGTAATTGACCGTCAAAAGAACCACGGTATCCACTTCCGTGTATTGGCTAAAGCTCTACGTTTGTCTGGTGGTGATCACATCCACACCGGTACAGTAGTTGGTAAGTTGGAAGGTGAGCGCGGCATCACAATGGGCTTCGTTGACCTGTTGCGTGAAAACTACATTGAGCAAGACAAGTCTCGTGGTATTTACTTTACCCAAGACTGGGCTTCTCTACCTGGTGTAATGGCAGTTGCTTCTGGTGGTATCCACGTATGGCACATGCCCGCGCTAGTAGAAATCTTTGGTGATGACTCCGTACTACAATTCGGTGGTGGTACTCTGGGACACCCTTGGGGTAACGCTCCTGGTGCTACAGCTAACCGCGTCGCCTTGGAAGCTGTTGTTCAAGCTCGTAACGAAGGCCGCAACTTGGCTCGTGAAGGTAACGATATCATCCGCGAAGCTGCCAAGTGGTCTCCTGAACTAGCTGTTGCTTGCGAACTGTGGAAAGAAATCAAGTTCGAGTTTGAAGCAATGGATACCGTCTGATCTGAGTTAACAGTTAAGAGTTAAGAGTTAAGAGTTAGGATTTGCATTAATTCATAACTCATAACTCATAACTCATAACTCTTTAGGGCTGGGGTCAAGCATGAATCTTAAGCAAATTGCGAAGGACACAGCCAAAACTCTCCAAAGCTATCTGACTTATCAGGCTCTAAGGACAGTATTGGCACAGCTAGGCGAAACTAATCCTCCATTAGAACTTTGGTTGCATAACTTTTCGTCTGGCAAAATTCAGAATGGTGAGTCATACATTGAGCAACTGCTGAGAGAAAAACCAGATTTGGCTTTGCGAATCATGACTGTCAGAGAACACATTGCGGAAGAAATCATCGAATTTTTACCGGAAATGGTTCGTACTGGCATTCAGCAAGCCAATATGGAACAGCGTCGCCAGCATTTAGAACGCATCACACGAATAGACACATCTAGCCCCAGTCTGCAACCAGAACAGCAAACAACTTCAGATCAGAATTTGGATAACTTATCCAATTAGTTCGATCAATTTAGTAGTCAAAAATCGCAACCCATTATCAAAAGCTATGCAAACTTTACCAAAAGAGCGTCGTTACGAAACCCTTTCTTATCTGCCACCCCTGACTGACGCTCAAATTGCCAAGCAGATTCAGTACATTTTGAATCAAGGTTACATTCCAGCGATCGAGTTCAACGAAACTTCTGAGCCAACAGAATTATATTGGACAATGTGGAAGCTGCCTTTGTTTGGTGCTAAATCCACTCAAGAAGTATTGAGCGAAGTTCAAGGATGCCGTTCTCAATTCAACACCAGCTATATCCGTGTTGTGGGTTTTGACAACATCAAACAGTGCCAAGTTCTCAGCTTTTTGGTTCACAAACCCAACAAAGCCACCAGATACTAAAGCTAGCGAGCTTTAAGTAATTTAGTTTATCCCCATAGGAGAGGCAGATAATTCTACCTCTCCTATTTATTAGATTTTTTTGGCATTGCTGATTGCGGTATGAAAACGATTGTGCTTTGTGGGGAAAATCCTTGTAGAGACGTAAAATTTTACGTCTCTACATCCAAAATTCATACCTCGATTCAGCAACGCCGATTTTTTTTTGAAATGCAGAGGGGCGCGGAGTTATTCTCTATATACCTCTACGTTTTTTAAGAGAGTAATAATGCTACAAGAAGTAAGAATTTGTTTTGTTGGTGACTCCTTTGCTAATGGTACTAGCGACTCAGAATGTCTTGGTTGGACTGGGAGAGTATGTGCTAATGCTAATAAAAAAGGTTATGACATTACTTACTATAATTTAGGAATTAGGCGTGATACGAGTACTGATATAGCAAAGCGTTGGTTACAGGAAGTATCACTGCGATTACCCAAAGAATATGATGGCAGAGTTGTGTTTTCTTTTGGATTGAATGACACAACATTAGAAAATGGTAAAACTCGTGTAGACTTGGCAGATTCGCTCAAAAATGCCCATAAAATTTTAAGCGAAGCTCAAAATTTATATACTGTTTTGATGGTTGGCCCCGCACCATACGCAGAACAAGAATATCCTCAAAGAAAGCAGAGAACTATAGATTTATCCAACCAATATGCTTTGATTTGTAAAGGATTAAATGTACCTTATTTAGACGTTTTTCCGATATTAGAAAAATCAAATATCTGGATTAATGAAGCAAGAGCTAATGATGGTGTTCATCCTAGAGCAGGCGGTTATGCAGAATTTGCTCAAACCGTGGAAAATTGGGACGCTTGGTTAAATTGGTTTCCTCTCAACTTAATTGATAATTCAAAGTTAGGATAGTGGTAGCACCTCATTTTTATATCCAAAGGTGGTAACTATGCAGCAAATTACTCTAGCTGAAGCATCTCAAAATTTACCTGATTTAATTGAAGCAGCACTGAGTGGTGAGGAAATTATTATCATCAAAGATAATCAACCTGTTGTGAAGTTAACTCCTGTGTCGCCAGTTAAACGCCCCCGTCAACCTGGAAGTGCAAAGGGGTTAATTACAATATCTGATGACTTTGATGAACCACTGGAAGATTTTAAGGAATATATGGAATGATATTACTGTTGGATACACATACTTTTATTTGGTATGTGACTGACAATTCAAGACTTAGTAATCAAGTACTAGAATTAATCAATGATGAGAATAATGAGATTTTGCTAAGTGTCGCTAGTCTATGGGAAATAGCTATTAAGCAGAATTTAGGAAAGCTTAGTTTCAATCAGCCATTTGAGATATTTATCACACAGCAACTCAATCTGAACGATTTTAGGTTAATCGATATCAAAATTAGCCACGTTACTGTTGTTGCTACACTATCTTTACATCATCGTGACCCATTCGACCGAATTTTAATTGCACAATCGATAGTGGAAAATATACCCTTACTGAGTGCCGATAAAATTTTTGATCTATATCCAATAAGACGTGTATGGTAAATAGCGTTGCTTTTCTACCAAAAGATAAATAAACAGTCATCACTAAAAAAACTTAACATTACTTTAGGCAGTGCTAGGCAAAAATAATTTTATGGGTTACTACATCGCTCCTCGGTTTCTGGACAAATTGGCTGTCCACATTACCAAAAACTTTCTAAAGCTTCCTGGCGTGCGTGTCCCGGTGATTTTGGGTATTCACGGACGCAAAGGTGAAGGCAAAACATTTCAATGTCAATTAGTCTTCGAGAAAATGGGTATCGAAGTGACTAACATATCTGGCGGCGAATTGGAAAGTCCAGATGCAGGAGATCCGGCGCGGTTGATTCGGCTACGCTATCGGGAAACAGCAGAACTGATCAAAGTACGCGGCAAAATGTGTGTACTGATGATTAACGATTTAGATGCGGGGGCTGGACGCTTTGATGAAGGCACTCAATATACTGTAAATACGCAGTTGGTGAATGCCACACTGATGAATATTGCTGATAATCCCACAGATGTGCAGTTGCCTGGAAGCTATGATTCCACACCTTTACACCGTGTACCGATTATTGTCACAGGTAATGATTTCTCTACCCTCTATGCACCGTTAATTCGGGATGGACGAATGGAGAAATTTTACTGGGAACCAGATAGAGACGACAAAGTGGGAATTGTCAAGGGGATTTTTGAAGCGGATGGATTGTCACAGAAGGAAGTTGAACAGCTAGTTGATACATTTGTCAATCAGTCTATTGACTTTTTTAGTGCTTTGCGATCGCGCATTTATGACGAACAAATCCGCAATTACATCCATAAAGTAGGTTTTGAGAAAGTATCCTTGAATGTGGTTAACAGCACTGAAGGGCCACCAGAATTTAAAAAGCCAGATTTCAGACTGTCTCACCTAATCGAGTCTGGCAACTTCCTCGTTGGTGAACAAAAACGGGTGGAAAATTCCCATTTGGTTGATGATTACAACCGACTCAATCGAGGTAGAAATTCTCAATCTGTACAACCTGCTGCTGTAACACCAATTAATCAGCCGTCAAGCAATGGTGCAACTCAAGAAGGAAAAACTAATGGATTCCAGAAACAGGAAGTATCAAGCCCACATTTAACCCTAGAGACACAAGAACAGATTCGGCAATTATTATCTCAAGGTTACAAAATCAGCATTGAACACGTAGATGAGCGCCGTTTCCGCACAGGTTCTTGGCAAAGTTGTGTTCATAGCCACATTGATGCCGAGTCTGATGCAATCTCAAACTTAGAGGCAACTTTGGCAGAATATAGCGGTGAGTATATCCGCTTAGTAGGTATTGATCCGAAAGCCAAACGGCGGGTTTTGGAGACAATTATTCATCGTCCGCATGGGAAAAATTAGGAATAGATAATTGAGAAAGAGCGATCGCTTTTGTCAATTCTGAAATAATTGGAAAAATATGCTTCCTCAATTTCGGGACTTACGCAAAAAATAGCCCAAACCTTGATTTTCTGGTAGGGGCAATTCATGAATTGCCCCTACCGCCCGTCGTTTTGCGTAAGTACTAAATTTGATAGCTGAATCCTTATACCTTAACTACAGGTAGCAGCAGAAGCAGAGTTAACCTTTGTTAAATCGCCAGTGAATACTGCTGTGTATATATAAGGTGATGCACCAGAGCAAGTCATGGAGTTGGTATTAGTGCGGCGGGGAACCCACCATGACTTTGCTTCTACAGTTAAATTTGTACCATTCCATGATAGGCTTCTGACAACTAAAGAGTTTGTATTTCCATTATCTGCCTTTTTAGCAGATAAAAATGTAGCATAGTAAACCTCGCCATTGGCTGGATTAATCCGGGCTATAACTGCGACTTTTGGCCCGCCTCCACTACCATAGCTAGGCAACCAGCGCCCTGTTGCAAAGCGGCGAAAATCATTACCGATCTGACTGCCAGTGGAAGAGTAAACGCCATATAAAACACTCCCCCCACTCCAATACAATCCGTAGCCTGTACCGTCGTCATTTGTTGTTTCGTAATCAGTCCTACACCATGTTTTAATACCATTATTAAAACGGATAGTTATGGGGTTTTTGTTATTAGATGAGACTTGCTGATAACCAATGTAAATGGCTGAACTTCCACTAACTACTCTGGCCCCATTCTTAGATTTTATTGTCGCTTCACTATCATTGCAACTAAATGTCACAGCATTCCCAATAGATGAATTTACTATTTCGGCAGAAGCTGGAGGGACTTTTTGGGCGATTACTAAATCAGTTACTAAGACGACAGATAAAGAGAAACTGGCCAAACACTTCTGAAATTTTTGAGAATAAATCATGATAAAAATCTGCCGAGAAATTGTAAGGGAAAAACACCGTATCACTATAAACTCTAATGAGAGTTTAGACAAGTAAAATTGTTGAAATTCGCAGATAGCAACATTTTCAGCATTACGAGAAATAAGGCTAAACTACAAAGTGCCTAACAGAATATGCATGACATTGCATGGTATTAACTGTATATAAAGTTTTCTTATCCAAAGAGCATCATTGAATAGATTGATGATCAATTCAGAATCTAGATACTCTCTAAGAAATTCTGTATGGGTATCTTGTTCGCAAACCTAGACTAGACTTGCACCTTATGTCACCACCAAATCATAGATGTGGTGAGGGTACAAAGACTTCATTGATTAAGAAGATGCAGACTTGCTACGACTGCGGTATTCAATTTTTAAGCCAGAATTAATTCTCAATTCGGATTCTTCACTTTTGAATTCTGTTTGATAAATTGCGAAAAGTGCTTTTAGAGAACAAATAATATTTGTTCCTTTTTTATCTCTCCTATTAGAAGCTTGAATTCATATTTGAATCCATTACTTTCAGCCCAGCCGATCTTAATTCAGCTGTTTATAGAATATGTGATGTCCGTTTTTGGAAGAGACATAGATATATTCCTTAAATAGGGTTCTAAAGTTAGTTTGGCTTAATCAAGCTGTTTTCTGGTTCAGTAAAATTCGTGAATAATTTTATTTCTCATAAAACTAATACATTAATCTGAGTAATTTCTCTTAATTCAGATATTGAATCTAGTTTTTTGGGCAATTGTTTCTTAGTGATGAATATTCTGATATTCATCATAATGGCTCGATTTCGTCTTATTTTATCGATACAGAGTACAGGAATAGCTGATTAGAGGCTCTGCCTTCAGTGATAGATTAATTCAGCAGTCCAGATGAATGTATTCCCATACTCAGTATGAGAACGAGTAAAAAAGTAAAACTTCATCAAGCTAGTTTTTTAGGACTTGTGTATACACTGTAGGCTTCTAAAAACTGGGGCACAACTCTACAAAAATTGTGTGTACACCTAAGTTGACAAGGAGAAATATGGTATTTTGGGCTGGAGGTTAGGTATATATTGGACTCAACCCAGAAGTGCTAGAAATGCTGCTTTACCACATCTAGGGGTGAACAATTCCAATAATCGATATGGGAGACAATCAAACCATCAGAGTTAAGACCTAATTCACTCCAACCAGGAATAGAAATCCGTGGCTTCCAGGGGAGAGGAGTATTCCAACTGAGTGTCCACTCAGTTTTGATTGTGTCTCCTAAACGTTGAATATTATGTAAGTCCATCTTGGGATCTAAAAACCAAGTTTGGATAAAATTAATCATTTTTTGATAACGTTTCACACCACGAAATTTATTCAGTGGGTCTTGAAAATAAACGTCTGGAGCGTAAATGCTGTAAGTTTGATTGACTGGGAATCTTTGATAGTCTTCTTTGAGAATTTCAATGATATCCATAATCGTCGCTTTATATTCGATGTCCTCGCTGATAGAGGATATCAGGTTTTTGGCAACTTTTTAGTTTTGGATACTAATAAAATAGCGGTTGGAAATTGGGTCTATACAAACAAAACCCGCGTAGGCGGGTTAAAAACCTTAAGTTTCTCTAGTCAGCTGAGGCGGACTTTGTTTCTGTAACTGCGAATTCGGTTCATCGGGGCTTTTTGTTAATGCCAATGTTGGGGTATGTTCAGATTTTCCGGTAGGATTGTTGTGCGATCGCCAAATGCCTCTTCAATCTGCTGTAATTCCAGGTTCTCACATCCGCTCAAGTTTGCCCTAAAGAGATTAGTTTCTTGGAGGTTGGCATCTTGCAGATTAGCTGTACTGAGTAACACGCCTTCTAAGTTGGCCCCAGCAAGTTTTGCGTTTTGCAGGTTACTGCCAATCAGGTTTGCATCTTGGAGGTTGCTACCCTCGAAGTTGGCTTCAAAGAGGTTAGCATCACAAAGAATTGCTCCTTCCAAGTTGGCATCACAAAGAATTGCTCCTACCAAATTAGCATCACAAAGAATTGCCCCTTCCAAGTTGGCATCATAAAAGATTGCCTTCGAGAGGTTTGCCTTTCTGAGAATTACGCCTTGCAAATTGGCTTCTGGAAGGGTTGCCTTCGAGAGATTGGCTTCATAGAAGACTGACCCACAAAGATTGGTTACTGATAGGTCTGCCTCCGAGAGGTTTGCTTGTGTAAAATTTACCCATTGTAAGTTAGCCCCTACGAAAATTGCCCTAGAGAGATTAGCTGCCGTTAAGTCTGCATTACTGAGGTCTGTATTGCGTAAATCTAGTTTTTGATTTACCGGATCTTTATGTGAATCGCGTCGCCCAATGACAGTTATCGCTGTTTGAATATCCGTAGGAAGTTTTGATGATACCTGTAACTCATCCTCATATTTTTGATTTACCGGAGCATTCTCGCGGATAAAAGCAGCGAGAATTTCCATAATTGTCCAATGGTCTTTGGGAGAATCTTTGGCAATTCGTTCTAAAGCATAAATTGCGGCAAACCGCGTTTCAATTTTTTCATTTCCTAGTTGTTCAATTGCTTTAGAAAAGCGTTCGGGAACAATTTCTTGGGGAGTTGGTTGCTTGTAATTAATACCAGTTACTATATTGTTATCCCAAGCTAGTGTCCCAGCAAGGATCTGCATTAACAGGCTCTGATTCTCATCCAAAGAGAGTCTAGATGTATAGTAAGCATTAATTATTAATGCTAATCCTCCAATAATGATCGCAATAGTTGTTAATGCTTGAGTGATATATTCTATTTTTTCTTGGTTTGAAACTCCTTGAATATTTTCAAATAAGGAAAAGATTAGAGTTAAAGAAAAAATAAATATAACTGAGATAAATACCAGCAAAATCGTGAGTCCATTTGTCTTTATGAAAGACATGTTATAAGTCTTCATATTTGACTCCTTACGGAAATAAATTTAGGTTGATTTTAAGAGCATCCGTAAATATCTGATAGCGTACAAACACGGAACTACTTGACATATACTTAAATGTATTTCATGGAAATTATCTATAAAATATCTGAGAACTTATTTTGTAAACATCTTCTGAAATGCGGCTTTTTTGGCTTGTCTGCTGACATGATGGGTGGATTGCTGCGGATAGGCCCAATTAAACCTTGACTGCGGTGAGTGTTGAAGCTTAGTGCAATCGACGCTTCAGAGGTTGTGTGAATTTAAGCAGGGGATTTTCACGATATGTTAACGCAAACCTAAAATTTCGGAAATCGCCGTAACAATATCCAAATAAAAGTTGCCTTTTACTGCGCGAAACAATTCAAATTTAGAATCAGGCGCACCAAAAAAGGGTCTGAGAAACCATCCTAACTGCATACCAACAAAGGCATAAAGCAATAACCAGGATCTTAAAATAGTGGTGCGGGTTTTTTTACCGACTTCATCTTGTTGAGAGAGTAATTGCATCCCTTCATATAAAAATTTCACACCAAAGATGCCTGTAATACCAAAAATTAGCACATTCAATAGTTTGAAAAATTGATAGGAATCTGGTGTAGTAATGAGAAAAAATAGTGTAACTGGTGCCAAGCTAAATAAAAGCACACTAATCACTGATACAGAAGTGAGTAATACAACAAAATGCTGTAAAACACTGCTCCGAGAACCAAACAAAACATTAAAAAAGAACAAAGTCGGGAAACAAATAATCAGTGTGATTAAATAAAATACCGGAAGTTTAATCGCACCAGATAATGCCTGTGCCCAACTGTGGGATGCACCGATAATTGCTCCATAAAGAGCAAAGAATATAGAACTAGTTACGAATAGAGAACTGATTTTATTTTGTAACCTGACTCCCTGGCGAATTTCTTCTAAAAAAGACTGGCGATCGCGCAGTAAATTAACCAATACACCAAATTGTTGAATTCCGCGATTCTGCTTTTTCAGCATAATTTTATAGTTTGTATATTTTGTGAAATTACTAATGACTAGTTAACGGAATCCAAAAAGATAGCTAAGAGATTTAATGACACTTAAATAGAAATTACCTTCTCTTTCGCGGAATAGTTCAAAGGTAGAACCAGGTGTGCCAAAAAATGGTCTGAGAGTCCATCCTAACTGACTGCCTACGAAAGCGTAAAGAAATAGCCAAAATTGTAAAATCTTTTGGCGTGTCTTGGTACTTTCGTCATCTTGTTCTAAAACTAAACTCGTCGCCTGATATAAAGACGAAACACCAATAAATCCAGTTAATGCAAAGATGAATACATTTAACAGAATTAAAAATTGGTAATTATTCGTGGTAATCAAGAAAAACAGAGTGATGGGTGCAAAGCTAAATAAAAGTACGCTTGTGACTGAAACCGCAGTCAATACTAATGCTAAATGCTGTGCAAAAGTCCGCTTGGAACCAAAAATAATATTAGCAAAAAACAACGTCGGGATACAAATCAAAAGTGTGATTAAATAAAGTGCTGGGAGTTTAATGGCGGAAGACAAAGCTTGCATCCAGCTATGGTATGCACCAATGATTCCACCATACGCGGCGAGAAATAAGGAACTGCAAACCAGCAGCGAAATGATTTTAGTTGGTAATCTCGTACCTTGGCGAATTTCCTCCAGAAAACCTGGGCGATCGCGCAGGAATCCAATCAGGACTGCAAAGTATTTGATTCCTAATGATTTCCGTTCAATCATGTTATCCTCACACAGCTAAAATTCTAAGTTTCATCTGAGTAATCACCGCCAGAACCATACTTCCAGGCATCAACCAAACGATGCCAATAATATTGTTGTTCATTTGGTTGATTCTTAATCCATGTTTCTAACATTGGACTCAACCAAAACAAGGCAGTATATACACTTAAATTGCCATAATGTAACGTCCAATCTAATAAACTTCCTAAACCTACTTGCGGAATGATTTTGGCAACTATTCCCGGATGAGATAAACCAGTTTTTAACAGTGTTTGGGTTAGTGCCGAGAACTGCACTATATCCTGTAAAAATGGTTTTAACACTGGTGTACCCAACTGTTGCATTTCTTGAAATACTGCCGACAGGAGTTGGTTAATTTGATCTGGGGCAATTTTCTGATTTATACCAACACTCATCGCTTTTTGAAACAACCAGGTAACAGTCAGACTTGGCTGATATGGTTGCAGGAGTGCTAAAGCTTTTACAGATAATTGTTCTGTTTCTAGCGCTTCGTAAATGCCATAAGTTAAACGCTTCAGGTGACGCACCATTGCCCCAAAACCACCAAAACTCAAGGGAGACTGACTACCACTGCTATCTCCGACTGGTAAAATGCGATTCCAAGGAGTTTTGAGAGGACTTTGCCGATAAGTGGGAAAGAAGCCAAATAGCGATCGCTGAAATTTCAGTTTGCTCAATTCCACTCCCTGATATTCTGGTAAGAGACGCAGATATTCTTCAAATAGACCTTCTAAACTCAAACGTTGGGGATGTGCATCCATGTAAGTAAACAAGTAAGTGGTTCTGCCATCCCTGGCTGGGAAAGCTTCCCAGAAGTACTGACATTGATTTTGCAAAGGTGTAAATGATAACAACAAGTCGCCTGAGTTATTTTCCGGAAAACCTTGGGCACAACTTCCGACAACTAAACACAGCGCGTCTGGTTTTTTGCCTTGGCGTGCTTGTTGGCTGATGGGTGAAAGATGTCCCATTGCGTCGATTAATAACCGAGTTTTGAATTGCTTATTTACCATCACCCCATCTGGATGAACGATCGCTTCAGTAAAGGGTGTATTTTCTAACAACTTTCCGCCTACTGCGAGAAATCGGGTTTTCAATGTAGCCAGGAGATAAACTGGATCTACGCCGATATTCAAGACATCTTCTACCCAAACTTCTGTACCGCCATCAAAACTAACTCGCGCTGGGTTATATTTAGTTGCGATCGCAGTTTCTAATTCATCCTCAGTCAGCAAGTTTAATTCCACAAACACATCTAATTCTTTCCGGGAGATATTCCACTCTTGCTCTCTCCCCCGTAAAATACCCCGTTCCATCAACGCTACCCGCAGTCCCTTCACCGCCAAGGCGCAACCAATTAAAATGCCTAAAGTGCCGCCGCAGATCAGCACATCGAAATCGACAACGCCCAAAGGCTGTTGACTTTCTTTAACTAAGGTTGGCACAGGTGCGGAGTTTTCGCGCAGAGATGTGAGGATGCGATCGCCTTGACGCAACCCTCCTAAAACATCACCTGGTAATTGGGAAAGAATTTCTTCGGTTAAAGACATCGGGTTTAATTCCAGCAAAGTTACTAGTATCGATCGTATCTTTGCTGGAACAACGTCCTTATCCCAAACCGAATAGTTTTGCGATCGCAGGCAATAATTTATTACCAGCTTCAACCAGCGATGCGATCGCAGGTAAGCCTGTAAATATCCTTTTCAACATGGTGATAGCTATCTTCGCTGTCTTTTACTTACTCGATTCTTGGGGATTTTTACCCGTTTCTGCTAAAGCTTGCACCTGTTCTAGCGCCTCAGCTTTCTCTGTTTCTGGCAAATCTGTTGATTGTGAAATAGCCTCTTGCAACTGCGTCAATAATTCCTTAATTCCTGGTTTCTCAGTATCCGGTGAATTAGGTAACTGATTGAGGTTAATACTCACATTACCGCTTTATGTTTAAAAAACGACCACTTTATCTAACTTTTGGTCAGGCTATGGTTCAAAATTTTGTCATTCAAGGGGTCAAAGCACACTTATGTGGCTGCTGGTATCAGCTTCATCAACAGTGTCTTCGTTAGTTCTACCAGCGAGTGCATTGATTGCAAATTATACTATCGAATATTTTTATATCTTGACTGCCATTAAACTCTTCAATTGCATCTCTAAGCTGCTGTGTACATAAAGTACAACCTTCAGGAATCCGTCCGTCAGACAAGCCTTCATCACTCATCCCCACAAAGATTGTACCTAAGTGATGAGTTCGGCGTAACACTTCAACAACACTCCACAGGTTAATCAGTTTGTACTCTTTTTTAGTATATAGCTCTTCTAGTAGTGTACCTTTGGTTATAAAAACTGGTTCAAAAGCAATTTTGAAAGGAACAGAATATTTTAGGCACAAATCAGCTACATCCTCTGCACTTCTTACTGCGTCTTCAATTGCCTTGATTTCAGATAATTTTTGCGTTCCAATTAAAAGATATGCCTGAAAATGTACATCTGCATTCTTACAAATTTCTATGGCTTTTTCTAAAGTACTCCACGGCATTCCTTTCCTTAAAATCTCCTGCCTCAAGTACTCATTGCTTGTTTCAACTCCAATTCCCAGTTCAAGAATTTGATCTTTTCTTAGGCACTGTTTTATAAACACTAACCGTTCTAAATTCACATAAGTTGCTCGAGATTCGATTACAACCTTTTTAACTTCAGGTATTTGACTGATACGTTTCATAATCCTATGACGGAATTCAGGAGAAATCTCTCCGTCATATAAAAATGAACCAAGAGTTAGTAAATCGATTTGCTCTATCTGCTCTTTAGTGGATTGCACTTTAGCTAATGCGCTTTCAACTTGTGACATCATCCACGTTGTTTCAACTGGTATATCAATAGCGTGTTTTCTGAAATCACACATTGTGCAACCTTTTTTCTCTTTGTCATAAGAACAACCATTAGTACGTAAAACTATCATTAATCGTTGCACTTTTCTACCATTAATGTTTGCATTGGTCTGAGCAACAAATGCTGGAGTTTGTGCTAATTCTCGCTGCTCTTGGTAATTTTTTATATCTTTAATTTTGTTATTTGATAAAGGCAGAATCATAGTATTATTTTTAGATTTAAGGCATTGTTCGAGAGAAACAGATTGACTATACAGCTCATTGAAAAATTTCTCATGAGCTAGGTACTGAGTACTAGGTTGAGATGGTGGATGAATTTGATACTTTGAACCGAACATTACTCCTCTACGTGGTACACCAGTTCCAATACAATAGCTATTGATCAAAACGAAGTCATAACTTATCCCATCTGGAGGATCAATATTCTGCTCAGATATCAGTTTTATCCTGATTTGAGAGTCAAGCAAAGACTCAAGGTGTTTTCGCTGTATATCTTGTAGATCGTCTAAATTGTAATGATCGGGAACAATATAAATTCTAGTAACCTTTACTCCCCGATTGGCAGCTTCTATCTGCGTTTTAATATAATTGCGAAACGCAATACCATTAAGGATTCTTTGATCCATTGCTTCTGGATTAGCAATGAAAGGATGGGTTGTTCGATAGGTATCCCCAGCTTGAAGATACTTGATTACTTCTGAGTCGTGGCGATATACATTTGCAACACCGAGAATATAATATTGTCCACCACCGACTTCAGCTAGATTTTTTAAAAGCTGAGATAGCAAATGCGGATTTATATCCCTTAAGTTTGGTAATGTTTCAAGGCACTTGATTAGTCTAGATAAATCTGGTAATGGTTCCAGGAACTGGATCAGTTCAGAAATAGAAAATTTGGGGTTTTCACTCGATAAATGCGCTTCAATACTACTCAGATAAGTTTGGCTTGCTTGAGGTTTTTTAACTACTACTTCATTTAAATATGAAGAGCTTACTTTATTTTTGATATCATCAAAAATAATAGTATATAGTTTATTTAATTCTTCCTCACAGCTCCCATTCATTACTTGAAGTCTGCAAGCTTGTAGAGGTGAAGGAATTTGGTTGGCATTAATGCCAAATAAGATGGGTACAATGCGTATTGAAGATGAAGTAGTAAGATTCATCCCCAATACTGCTCCTGATTCCCAAATTAGCCAAGGTTTCAATAGCGATCTCTGACTCAGTAGCACTAAGCAGAGGTTACACTCTTTAAGATTCTGATGAATCCATTGAAGCCACTCTGCGCCAGGTTGGATGCCAGCTTCAACATCTTTAGCCGAAGAATAATAAACATGGATATGCTCAGTGAATATTTCTTCTAAAAAACTTCTTAGGGCATCAGCTAATGGTCTATCGGAGTGAGTATGGCTAATGAAAACTTTAAACATCCTCTAAGATCAAAAACAGTAAATATACTCTAACATTGTTGGGGTTTTAGGTGCGGTATGGAATGAGGCGATACAAGTAGGGAGCATCCCAGCTTTTTGCAAAGAGAATGAAAATCAGCCAGTAAAAGCCACAATTACGGATTTTGATACGTTACTAATGCTGGAAGTAGGCAACATTGTCTACTGGTATCAACTTAGAGACAGGGCGAGTAGAATTTGTGAATATACAAGCTCAATACAGTTCAGTTAAGCATTTCTTTCTTCTCTTCGCGTCCTTTGCGTCCTTCTCTGCGAGACGCTGCGCGAACACGGTTCGATTAAAAAGTTGACTTTGACAAAGAGTTTTAGCCTTAACTGAACTGTATTGAGGTTAAGCCTTCTTGCCAGGTAATTCGCCTAAACAGATTAAGGAAAAATGGAGTGTTTGAAACCCACGAAGGTAGGTAAAGTTTCATGTAGATGAGGTTTCTAAGTGCCCTTTTAACCTTAAGTCGACTATGCCCTTACCAAGATATTTGTATCATTATGACAATTAAACGCTATTAGCAAATTCCATAATACTATTGCTTAAAAATAGGGGGTAAAACCCCTCAAGCCTCAAGCTTTTAACTCTGCTAAAGCAAAAAAATACTCCAATTATAAAATTTAAAAACCTGCCAAAATGGCAACCACATTCTAATTACCCAAGTTAAATTGTACGAAGATAAACGACTTCAAGGGTTTTTATCAGGGACTACCACATAAGCAAATTAATTTTGTAAAACCCTATTTATTTACTAAATGATTTCCAAGAAACTATCTCTACTAAATTATTTGCAGAGTATTTTTATCAGCAGATAAGTATCAATAATTAGGTTTGGCCTTTGCTGCAACAGGAATATTAAATATGTATGGACGTTGTTGTTGAGATACGCATTAGCCCCTAAATAACGGGCAACGTCTGTATACATTCCTGTTCACTTCAGCAGTAAATGGCAGAGTGGGAGTTTGAAAGCTGACTGATATGCTTCCTCCCACTCTTTTTTATTTATAAGACTTATATGACGCAAAAATTAAACAACGCTGTAGGGACACTTTATGAATTTCCCCTACAGCGTGAAAATTTGATTTTCGATTATTGTTTGCGTAAGCCTGGCACTTTAGCTATTAGCCCAACACAGTCTCACGATCTTTTTCAAGGCTTCTATTTGATTTAGAAGTTGTAGCCAAGTCCTAATTGTAACCCTACATCAGTTTGATCCATAAAAGCAGCATTTACAGCGCCATTTAACGTAAATCTAGAACCGAGAGGAATGTCTACACCACCAGTTAGAAGTAATCCAAAATCAGTATCGAGATTAGCTTCGATCGCTACACCAGCACCTATATAAGGAGATATAAAGAAGGTTCGGTCGCCCACATCAGCAGAGGCACGAGGGGTAAAATCTAAAGTCAAGGGAACCAAAAACACTGTATCATCCCCAAATAGCACCGATGGGCGCACTGAGATATTGCGTGTCAGACCAATTTTACTGATTACTGCAAAGTTACCATCGCTCAAAGCTGTATCGTTGCCGCTCAAACCAATGTTACCAGCAACCCCAATATAGCTGGGGCCACCAAGAGTAGTTCTACCTGGTGTAACAGTAGGCGTTGTTCCATCTGTATTGCCTGTTGGTGGTTGATTTAATTGACTGATGTTAACATCAGGCGGGACAAGGACTTGGTTAATTGCATGGATAACACCATTGCTAGCTTTAACATCCGCCTGGATAACTCTGGCATTATTCACTGAGATTTGATTGCTAGCGCGATCGATTTGAATATTTACAGGTCTTTCTTCAGCAGTTTGCAGTTCCCCAGCCGCGAGTTGACTAGAAGTGACTGCACCAGGAACCACGTGGTATGTCAAAATCTTAATCAATGCTTGTCTATTTTCTGGTTGCTGTAACTGCTGTAAGGTAGCAGCAGGTAAAGCAGCAAATGCTTGATCGGTTGGAGCGAAGACTGTATAAGGGCCTGGCTGTTGAAGAATATCTGTTAAGCCGGCTGTCTTTAACAAAGAAGTCAGAGTTGTAAGAGAACTACTGGATGAAGCAAGAGTCACAATATCGCTACCAGTTTGAGTCCCACCAACAACATACTGACTAGCTGGAAGATTGCTAGCAATGGGTTGTACTCGTCCCTGTTTAGCCAAAGCTTGATATAACAGTGCCGCAGCTTCAGCACGAGTTAGAGGTTGTTGGGGATTGAGTTGTTTTACATCTGGGTAATTAACAACAATATTAGATTGTGTTGCACTAGTAACACTGGGAACAGCATACTCTGGGATACTTGAAGCGTCGGTGTAGTAGGTGCTGAGGTCAGTACTGGCTCCGGTGTTACTAGCAGTTAAGCCCAAACCACTGGTTAAAGCAACGATCGCCTGTACCTTGGGTATTTGTTGATTTGGCGAAAACACGTTCCCAGGATAGCCTGCCAAAAATCCAGTTTCGTAGGCGTACTGAATTACAGAAGATGCCCAATAGCCAGCAGGAACATCACGAAATCCACCTGCGCTTAATTGCCGAACTCGGTTTTGGTTAGGGAAAGCTTTTTGAATCAGGGCGGCAAATTCAGCACGAGTCACGGCTTGATTTGGTCTGAAGCTGCCATCAGGAAAGCCAGCAATCACATTATTGTCAGCTAGGGCTTGAATGAAGGGACGCGCCCAATAATCTGAGGAAACATCAGATAAGTTAACTGTTGAAGTTGGGGATGGTGTTGCTGGAGATGGTGTTGCTGGGGATGGTGTCTCAGATGGAACGGTATTTTGAGATGAAGCTGGGGTAGAAATTACGATGGGGGTTATTGTAGCAGCTGTCATTCCCAGAACTAGTAAAGCAACCCTTGCTGATGGCCAACGAAAAAAACTAAACATAGAAATATCCTCTTTTGAAATTCTTGGATTGACTCTTGGAAAATACTGGGTGCAAGGTTAAGTTAATACAAATATCCAGATGAGTGCTTGGTTTACATCGATTATGGATGGGAACCCCAAATACAACCGTTAACTCTGGAAAGTCAAAATGTTGGACATTATGAGTAGCTGCTCTGACATCTCATCACATTTATCCAAATATTCATCACAAATAGTATTAGATCCTATTTGATTTTTAAAGAGCCGCAGATAACACTAATAACGATAATCAGTGATTCTGTGGTAATATCCTACGTTGCAATAATAAATATCCTTAATGCGATTAGACGATTTTATAACTGATAAAATCGCCGTCAAGCAGTAAGAAAAGTGGCTTTTAATAGCCGTTTCTTTATAATTGCGGACGATGGTTAATACCGTCAAGCTCAATGCATCACGATCTTTAACAAGGTTTAAGAAGTAGCAATGTATGTTGACGATATCATGTATTATTATCCTTTAATGGAGATTATACAACTAACTAATGGCTGGATTGCGATCAAAAACTTTCACTCTTTAGATAGTTGTCCTTGATATAAAAAATTCTAATACTAGACTGGAGATTAGCGATCACAATCCCAAATTTGGGGTATGATTGCACCAATATTTTTACCTCGGAATTATCTTTTGCAAAAGACAATTTTATGGAAATCAATCCAAGGATAAACTAGGATTTTTGATAAGAGTCATACAACCCTACACGCTTAGGGGCAATTCATAAATTGACCCTACCTGAAAATAAAGGTTTCTACTATTGTTTGCGTAAGTCCTATTTGAATTTTCGAGAAGTGCAACGTCTCTTCGCATTTGAGCCAGTCACAAGTGTTACTTATCTTTGACCTACCAAATCTGCAATCGAAGTTATTAATTCAGTTGGTTGTACTGGCTTGGCAATATGTTTCTGAAAACCAGATGCTAGAACTCGATCGCGATCGCATTCTCCCGCATAAGCCGTAAGAGCGATCGCCGGAATTTCCCCTCCCTCTTCCTTTGGCATAGCCCTGAGCAGCCTAATCAGGCTGTAGCCATCCATCTCTGGCATTCCTAAATCACTGATTAATATATCAGGTATGGTCTTGACTATGACAGCCAGCGCCTCAGTTACCGATGCTGCAACAGTTGTTAGTGCCCCATTCTGTTGTAGGAAGAAGTGCAAAAACTCCCGTGTATCAGCATCATCATCAACAATCAATATCCGTAGTCCAGCGATCGCTAACGAGTTAAGTTTCTCTCTGCCTCCCCTAGTTTTCTCATCTCCCCTACTCTCTTTCATCACAGGCAGTCTGACAGTAAAAATTGCTCCCTGTCCTTCTCCTGGACTAGCTGCTGTTATAGTTCCATCATGCAACTCTACCAGGTTGCGAACTATTGCCAATCCCAATCCCAGCCCGCTAACTTTTCTGGTTGTACTGCTATCGGCTTGACGAAAATATTCAAATACGTGGGGGAGGAATTCAGGGGAAATCCCTTGTCCAGTGTCTTTAACTTGAATCAGTGCTGAGTGGGAAGTAAATTCTCCACTTGACGATAGGCTGACTTCCACAGATCCGTTAGGGGGAGTAAACTTAACAGCGTTCGAGAGTAAATTCCCTACAACTTGCTGTAAGCGATAATAATCGCCTGACACTTTACCAACATTAGGGTCAAGCTGTATTTTGATCTGGATGGATTTGCTTTCTGCGATTAACCGGACTGTTTCTAATGCAGCATCAATTACAGATGCTAGGTTAACAGTGGCAAAAGTCAGGTTCAACTTACCGCGAATAATTCGGGATACATCCAGCAACTCATCAATTAATTGAATCTGCAATTGAGTATTTCTTTCGATGGTTTCTAAGGCCCGATTGGTAGTAGCTTCATCAAATTTGCGGCTTTTGAGTAGCGATGACCAGCCTAAAATTGGGTTGAGTGGCGATCGCAATTCGTGGGAGAGAATGGCGAGAAACTCGTCTTTGTTCCGGTTTGCCTGTTTGAGTTCCTCTGCTTGTTGTCTAAGTGTCTGTTCTAATTGTTTCCTTGGAGTTAAGTCCAGAATAAAACAGATCCAAGATGGCGGATCTTTCTCTACCAAAGCACCACCAATTAGGATGGGAATGCGCGAACCATCTTTGCGGATATATTCTTTTTCAAAAGGATTACATACTCCAACCGTTAAAAGTTGCTCTATCCCCTGCTCATCAAGAGCGTGATATTCCGGTGGAGTCATCTGTTTTCTGCGTACTTTACCTGCTAATAGTTCCTCTCGCGTATAACCCACCATTTCTAAAAAGGCCTCGTTCGCCTCAGTAATATGGTCTGGTGTCGCGAACATAATGCCAATAATATTGGAATCAACTAAGCGTCTTAATTGAGTTTCACGCTGACGCAAATCATTTTCTATCTGTTTGCGCCGAGTAATATCCTGAGCAGTACCCATCATCCGAACTGGCTGATCGTTGGCTTCGTAAAAGACACGACCTTTAGCAGCAATCCAATGAATGCTACCATCAGACCAAAGACTGCGGTATTCAATGTCATAATCAACCTTGTCCTGAAAACAACGAGCGATCGCTTCATTGAGGCGTTGACGATCTTCTGGATGTATGCAGTTAAGGAAAAGCTCATAGCTCATTTCGACTTCTGGGGCTAGTCCAAATAGCTCCTTACATTTCTCTGTCCAAACTAACTCGTTGGTGGTAATATTCCAAAACCACATACCCAATTCCGCAGCAGTAGTGGCTAACCGAATTCGTTCTTCACTCTCGCGCAGGTTCGTTTCAATTTGCTGGCGATCGCGCAGCGCAGCTTGCTGTTCGGTAATATCAGTACTAGCACCAACTACCCTAATTAACTGACCATTTGTATCCCGGACAGCAAAACCCTGGTCTTGCACCCATAAATAGCGGCCATCTTTGTGACGGATTCGATACTCAATGCTATAACGATTGCCATTGGCCATACTAGCCATGAACTGGTCATTAACTCTTTGTTGGTCATCGGGATGGATGAGTTGTTGCCACCACTGGAAGGTAGGTTCAGCTTCTTGTTGTGTGTAGCCAAAAACCTGGGTTAAACCCTGAGTTCTTTCCACAGTACTTCTGTGAATTTCCCAGTCATAGATTAAGCAATTAACCGCCGCAGCTGCTAGCTCAAACCTTTCGTTACTTTGCCGCAGCGAAATTTCTATGTGTCGTCGCTCTGTAATATCAAAAGCAATGCCTAAAAGATATTTCGGCAATCCCTCAACAGTTTTGCTATATACAGTGTCATAGCTACAAAACCAACGCCACTCTCCATTCGCGTGTCGAATCCGATATTCAAAACTGAGGACTTCACCCTGACGGGCAGAATTAAATCTTTCAAAATAAGTAGGGAGTTGAGCTAAATCTTCAGGGTGTAGAAGTTGGGTAAATAAATCCTTTCCCATTGCCTGGATTTCTGCTGGTGTGTAGCCCCAACCTTGAGCAATTTCGTAATTAACATAAGAATTTCGCTGCTCAATGAGGTCATAGATGTAAAGTATCCCCGGCAGAGTACCAGCAATTTGTTGGAACAAACGTTGACTATCCCACAATATCTGAGTTTCATTTGCATCAACAACAGAGGCAGGAGGAACAATACTCTCAGCTTCGGGCTGCAACCAACTTTCTTCTTCAACTTGTTGAATATCTTCAGTACAGTTACATTTGTCCTCAAGTTGTGCGTGCTTATATTCTGTAATATCCGAAAAAGTTGTGACGATTGCAAAGGGAGTATCCACTCCCGCTTGGAACAGAGGTTTTGAAGACAACAATAGCCAGACTAGCTGACCATTTGGCTTATAAAAGCCACACACCAAATCCAAGCAAGGTTTACCTGTTTTCTGAGCAGCGATCGCTGGGTGAGTTTCGCTAGTTAAAAAAGAGCCATCTTCATGAATAAATTGCCACTTGGAATCGAGCAAATTTTGCCCTACAAGTTGTTCTGTGGTTAGTCCCAAAATGCGATCGCAAGCTGCACTGCAAGCCTGGATAGTACCATCCGCCGACTGAAGCACCATTCCCTCTTCTCCACTGGCTAAGAGCGAATAATTTGCTTTTTTACTAACTTGCCGATGCAGCAGCTTTTCATTAGCCAGCTGGTTTTGGGACTTTTCCGCGTCTGGCATTCTGTAAAGTTAAATAAATTTAAAGTTAATTTAATATTCACCGACTTTTACTTACAATAAATTTTAGCCTTATTTCTTCCATTTTTAGGCAAAATATTACTATCTAGTCGGCTTTCCCAGCTGCCGATAAGTCTAAACTTAGTTTTGTAGGTTGGGTGCAGCGTTAGCGTAACCCAACATAAAATTTGGTGGTAATGTTGGGTTGCGTTTCACTCCACCCAACCTACATAAATATATCTTTTAAAAAACTCTAGGTTTCAACATAGATGAGGTTTAGTCGGCTTTCGCAGTTGTCGATAAGTCTAAATTTAGAAAGCTATCCAGGGAAGGGTATTAAAATTATGCCGAATCAACCTTAAGTATTTATAAAGTGATGATTATTACAGGATTAACATGATATACCAATTTTTTAGTTAAAAATTTAAATTCCTTGTGATATATTTCTGTAATCTACAATACCCGTGATGTAGATAATATTGTCGAAGATTTTAAAATTTACTATTATGTCTAGTCAAGAGCCAAATTCTAATCAAGCATTTCAGCAAACACAGGCTACCGGAACAAAGAAGAGGAAACTACAACCTCCCCCAGACATCAAAAAACCAAAGAAAACCGAATAAAAGCTTTATAGTCAGTTGTAGAGACTTAATTTTAATTAAGTCTCTAAAATCAATTGTCATAAAAATAAATCAGCTTATACCAATTCTATGGGAAGCGGCACAAAATCAACCTTGATAAAACAAGGAGCTTAAGCCCCTTATTCTATACAACGTCAAAAATAATCGGTATTATTTATTTTTCGCTTGAGTCTTTGCCTGTTCTAAAGCTATTTCTTTAATAGCCTGATATGAATTAACATTTGAAGTTCCTTCAATAGCTTTAACTGCCAAATCCTGAACTTGCTTGAGAGCAGATTCAAGTTGTTTAGAAAGATTTTGAATTCGTGTCTCTTGATTAGTAATAGTTTGTTCTAGAGATTGCAGCCTTTGTTCATAGAAACGCTTTTGCCCTTCCACTTCCTTAGAATATAAATCTGATTTTACTTTCGCCTGGTAGTGGGCAATGCCTTTGCCTTCTTCTATAGCTTTTTTGATAGCTGCTTCTTTATCTTTCGGGAAAGCCTCTACTTTCGCTTTTAATTCTTCAAATTGTTTCTCTCTCTCAGAAATTGCTTTCTCTCGTTCTGCCCACTGTTTCTCTGTCTCTTGTAGTAATTCTTCTAGTTGTTTATATAGTGCTTTCTGCTCTTGTTCGTATTCGTCACTTTGCAATTGTCGTTGGAGTTCTAAATTATACTTATACTCTGATGCATCACGTTGTCGAGTTTTCTTCAAGTTTTCATTCCGTTCTTTTATAGCCCGTTGTTGTTCTTCCTGTTCTTTCCCCCAAATATTTCTTTGTTCTAGTATTTCTTGGAATAACACTTCAGAACGCTGGTTATATTCTTCCTGATAAGCTTTCGTATTATCTTCATAAGATTGGATGAGAGTATCCAAGATATCATCAGAAATTTCTAAATTGTGCAGCTGTGTTAATTGTTGGATTTCTTCTTCTAGATTTCGCCTGATTTCTTCCAAATTAGAGGCTTTTGTGGTTAGCTGTTCCGATAATTCATTAGCAGCACTGCCAAAACCTAATTGAATCTTTGCCAAGCTTTCAATTGTATTGTTCATCTTCTGTTGGACGCTAGAAAGCTGATTCATAGCTATTTTTTGTTCTAATTTAGGCTGTTCTTTAGTTCCAGACTGGTTTTCTTTGGCAACTTTTTCAAGTTCCGATTTCAGCGCTGCTTTTTCTTTAGCTAACTCCTCATAAGCCTGAAGAATTTCTACTTTAGTATTCTTATCAGTCGGCTTTTTCACCACCACAACAAACCTCCTCTTCAGGAATTAAAAATGGTTAAGATGCTACAAACTCGTAACTATTTAGGGTTGGAACTACCAAAAGCCCTCATAGCTAAGTCTTGTGCTTGTTTTAATGCAGTTTGCAATTGAGCAGAGATACCTTCTATTTGCTCAGACTGTTTCTTAATTGTTTCTTCCAGAGATTGAATTTTTTGTTCATAACTCTGTTTGTTAGATTCCCATTCTCTCTCAAATAAATCAGCCTCAATTTTAGCTTTTTGGCTTGTTTCTTTAATTGCTTCTTCTCTAGCTTTCTTAACGGCTTCTTCCAGTTCGTTAGGAAATGTAGTTACCTTTTGTTCATAGTCTGCAAACAGTGGTTGGCGTTCAGCGAATATCTTTTCCCGTTGTGCCCAATCTTTATCTTTCTTTTGAGAATTCTCTTGTATTTCCCTTTGTTGTTGGCGCTTTATTGATTCGTAGCTATCTGTATTGAGTTTACGAGTAGTTTCTAACTTATATTGAGATTCTTCTTGTTCTTGCTGGCGCTCTTTGACTAATAAATCGTTATACTCTTGGAGTTTTTCTTCATACTCGGCTTGCTCTTTTTGCCATTCTTTTCGCCTAATTGCAATTTCTTTTTCTAATGCTTCCCTTTTACTGATAGTATCTTGCTCTAGGGTTTTTAATTTTTCTTGGTGTTCTTGACTTAAAATGTCTAGAGTATCTGCGACAACTCTGATTTGTTGAAGCTCTTGTAAGCGTTGAGTTTCAATTTCTATAGCTCGGTTCAATTCATCTAACTTAGAATTTTCCTGAGCTAGTTTTTCAGATAATGCATTGAGAATACTGCCAAACTCCAATTGTAAATCAGCTAAACCTTTGACAATACTATCAACCGTATATGCAGAAGCTGCTTGCAGAATTTCTTGACTTTTTGCCTTGTCTGCTTCCTCTTGTTTGGTTGCTATTTTAGATTCCAGCTTTTTTCTTTGGATAATAATTTGTTGAAATGCTTGCATTAGTTGTTGTTTGCTGTCCTTGACTCCAACTGTAGTCATCTTCCAACTCCCTTCAATAGGCAAATGATTTATTGGGTAGCAAGCCATACCAATGACTACCCTATGCAGACATCAGAGTAGCCTTTAAATCAACATTTTTAACGCAGTGGAAATACTGAAATGATCGATATAGGACACTTAGGTGGTACGAATTTTCCACAGTTATGTCCTTCTATTTTTTAGGTATAGTTTTCCCTTTGAGATTTATTAGTACTTTTGTACTAAGATAAATATACCTAACCTCATCTCTTCTTGTCAAGATAATGCTTTATATAATTGCGCCACCCAACAAAGTATTAAAAGCTGGCAATCATGGTGATTTAGGAGAATGATGTTGAATGTATTACTTTTTGTAAAGAAAATCTAAAAGAATTAACCCTAGCAGAAGCACCGTCGCACTAAGGCGAGATAATAAGTTTAATCATGCTAATTGATACAAGCACAGTCCCAGACTTTTGTGATATCAATGTATACCACTGAATCGACCAAATACTCTGCTAGAACGGAAATTGGACAAACCAGCCGTATTCTAGTAGTAGAAGATGAAGAATTAATCCAGGAAATGCTAGCTGTAGCCCTGGAAGAAGAAGGTTACGGGGTGATAACCGCACCCGATGGGCGATCTGCTATAGAGTATCTCAAAAGTTTTGAAACCAACTCAGGGGAAGTTCCCTTTGATTTGATCATTCTTGATTTGATGCTGCCGCAAATCAATGGGCTAGATATATGCCGTTTGCTGCGTCATCAAGGAAACCCAGTACCGATTTTAATGCTCAGTGCTAAGGGTAGTGAAACTGACCGCGTTCTGGGGTTGGAGGTGGGAGCAGATGACTACCTGACCAAACCTTTTAGTATGCGTGAGTTAGTAGCTCGTTGTCGCGCTTTACTCCGCCGCCAACGGCTAAGTAATTTACCACAACTACCAGTATTAAAATTCAAAGATGTTACCCTGAATCCTCAAGAATGTCGGGTGCTGGTTCGTGGCCAAGAAGTGAGCCTTTCACCTAAAGAGTTCCGCTTGCTGGAATTGTTTATGAGTTACGCCCGTCGGGTATGGTCGCGGGAACAATTACTAGATCAGGTTTGGGGGCCAGATTTCGTTGGTGATAGTAAAACCGTAGATGTTCATATTCGCTGGTTGCGCGAAAAATTAGAGCAAGATCCCAGTCATCCCGAATATATTGTGACTGTACGAGGTTTTGGCTATAGGTTTGGATAATTAGTTTAGATAGTTGTTAGTTTTTAGTAGTCACAAACAAACTAACAACTCAAATGCTTTTATTGGGATTTTTTCTGGGTTTAGCGGTAGGCATTGGGTTTTGGATTTGGCAACAGGTTCAACTTAAACGCTACCTGGGGCGCTTATTCCGACCGTTAACCTCGCATTCTTCCAAAAAGGGACTGCTGCTGATTCCTGGGTTATGGCAGGAAATAGCAATGGTGAAACAGCAACGGCAAGATTTGCAGCAGTCATTGCAAACTTACCAAAACCTGCTAGATTTTGCACCAGTGGGATATTTGCAGGTAGATGAGGAAAATCAGCTGCTGTGGTGTAATCGGCAGGCGCAGGAAATTTTGTATCTACAAAGGTGGCAACCAGAAGAAATACGCTTACTACTAGAGTTAGTACGATCTTACGAACTTGACCATTTAATTGAACAAACTCGTGATCGGCAAAAACCACAGACGGGAGAATGGATATTTCATCCATCTTGTGATGATGCGGCAGAGATGCCAACAATAAAATCTCTGGCTTTGCGGGCATCTAGTTTGCCTTTACCGAATGGACAAGTAGGAGTATTTTTAGAAAATCGTCAACCCCTATTAGACATAAATCAAGTACGCGATCGCTCTTTTTCTGATTTAGCTCATGAACTCAGAACGCCCTTGACTTCGATTCGCTTGGTGGTGGAAACTTTACAAATCCGCTTGGAACCACCTCTAAATCGCTGGGTTAACCGTTTGATGCAGGAAGTCGATCGGCTGATTAACTTAGTGCAAAGCTGGTTAGACCTGACCCAAATGGAAGCAAACCCAACCATGCAATTGCAAGCCAAAGCTGTAGAATTGCGATCGCTAATTACATCTGTTTGGGAAACACTAGAACCCTTAGCACAGCGCCAACATCTATCTCTTTCTTATTCTGGCCCAGAAAATCTTTGGATTAAAGCAGATCAAGCCCGGATTTTCCAAGTTTTTCTCAACTTGCTAGACAACAGTATTAAATACAGTCCTCCTTCTACAAGTATTCGTGTTGAAGCGAAAATTTTATCAACAAAAGATAATGATGCTACTTCTCCAATTCTAGAAATAAATCTTATTGATTCTGGAGTCGGGTTTTCTGAGGCAGATTTACCCCACGTTTTTGAGCGATTTTATCGAGGAGATAAGGCGCGAACCCATTCCCCACAAGATAGTAACTCCATCGGGGCGATCGTTGGCAATGGATTAGGATTAGCGATCGTTGAGCAAATTCTGATCGCCCACGGTGGCTCAATCAAAGCTATGAACCATCCAGAGACTGGTGGTGCGTGGATGCAACTTCAATTTCCTGAAGTTATGGCAAACTCCTTAAGCCAAGACTATAGTTAATAATATCTTCACCTTTAAGACAACAAGTGTGAAAGCTGTCCATTATGGTTCCAATCCTCAAAGACCCGAACTAGCACGCGCCATTAGGCGCTTAGAACGGGACGTATTACGCATGGGTGCTTTGGTAGAACAATCATTTCGCCTCAGCCACCAAGCGTTATTTGCTCGTAACTTAACAGCAGCAGAAGAACTTCCTCGATTAGATAAAAAGATTGATCGCTTTTATCGTCAAATCGAATCAGACTGTACGGCGATTATGACGCTGCAAGCACCTACGGCTCAAGATTTGCGCTGCTTGAGTGCCTTTATGCAATTGGTGCGAGACTTAGAGCGCATTGGCGATTATGCTGAAGATTTAGCTGAGATTGCGATTAAAATTTTTCCTTATGCGCCTCATACGTGTTTATCTGAAATTGAAGCCATGTCCCTTCACGCACAGGCGATGCTAGCAACTAGCTTGAAGGCTTTGGGAGATTTCGATGAAGGCGGTGGTCGCCGTTTAAAGCATCTAGATGATACTGTAGACGATGCTTACGATCGCGTTTATCAAACTTTAGCCCAACAACGGGATGTACCTGGTGTAGTCGAGCCAATTGTGCTGCTAGCACTAGCAATTCGTTGTCTGGAACGGATGGCAGATCATGCAACTAATATCGGTCAGAGGGTAGCATATATTGTCACCGGTCAACGCTCTTAATTGACGGTTCATGAGTCAACAGCCTAAAGTCACTACCTCTAGCTCCCCGATAAATGGGGTGGATCTTGATTTTAGTTCCCCTCTTTTTAAGACTATCCATTATCCGGATCTGTCTTAACATTTGCGATTGCGATCGCTTTTGTTTTTCTAACCCTGATTAGTTAGTCGTTAATTATCAATAAAAACGCAGTATTAGCAAGAATATTAAGCGAGAATTTGTCAAGTATGCGTAATGCCTAAGTCTCTCAGATGTTTATAAAACAAGGGTTAAAAAATTATAAAAAAGATGTGAGTAACGTATAGCTTTTTAAGTGCAGGACTGTTTTAGCCTACAACGATTTGTCATAACAAGTACTAAATAACGATAAAATGTTGGGCTTTTATAGTTGGCAAATTATAAGCGTTAAATTTTAATTATTACCACAAAATTAGCGATGATAATAAATCTGTATGAGCGGCTAGAAAAAATATTTACTGTTTAATTATAAAAATGGTAGCTTTTGATTCAGTTTTTCAGAGGCTTTTTTAGAGTTTGGATATCACGTACAAGCCAAAATATACTTACTGCTAAGGTTGGTAAAACCGTTAAAAAATCGCCCAGTTTGATACCTCGTAGCAGATAGTAAAAAACAGTACTGCTACTACAAAAGAGGATGCTAGTAATCACGAATCTTTTTGAATTGGAATCTATATTTAAAGCTGCGACTGCCAGTAGCACAGAGGAATACCAAGAGCAATACCAAGGAGCAGCAAACAAAAATAATATTAAGGTAATCCATCCTATAT
>NZ_JACKZS010000219.1 GCF_014222285.1 Nostoc sp. UCD121 | reverse complement strand
AAGTAATACTAATACTTGCTTATCCTAGTAAAGATTTTTGAGGAATATTATGTTGTTATCAAAAAGCTTCAAAAAAGTATTTAACGGTTTCATATTGAGTATTCTAGTTTCAGCTTTGCTAGTTACTCCTTCTATATTAGGAAATAATTTTCATTGGTTTCATGCACCATCTCTAGAAATTAGCGTTAATGCTCAGACTCCTACTGGAGTAGAAGAAACACAACAGAGAAACAGCGAACTATCTCCGGATACTAGGAAAGAAAAGAAAAATAGTCAGGATAAAAGTGCTGAGTCTAAAGGAGAAGAAGAGGGAAAATTAGATATTTTTAAGATAGTCACGGGTGCGCTGGCAGGACTCGTACTATTTTTGTATGGTGTGACACGAATGGCCGAGGGGCTGGAAGCGATCGCAGGTGATCGTGCCAAAGAACTAATTAGCAAGTTCACCACCAATCGCTACGCTGGAATAGCAACTGGCACGGTAGCGACAACAATATTAGATTCCTCTTCAGTAACAATCATCATTGTGATTGCAATGGTTAGTGCTGGTTTATTGTCATTTGTAGAATCTCTCGGCGTGGTTTTGGGTTCCAATATTGGTACAACCATCGGCGCTCAAATAGTTGCTTTTAACATTAGTGATTATGCCCCAATAGCAATGTTCGTTGGCTTATTGTTAATTTTGTTAGGTAAAAAAGAACCTTGGAAACAAATTGGTTTAATTATTCTTGGCATAGGTTTATTGTTTTTCGGACTTGACACAATTGAAAACGCAATGGAACCTTTCAAGGACTACCAGCCATTTATAAAATTGATGGAAACCCTGGGGAATAACGCACTTTTAGGTGCTGGAATTGGGGCACTATTTACAGTCTTAGTTCAATCTTCCTCTGCCACCGTTGCGATTATTGTGACTCTGGCTAGTCAAGGATTAATCTCATTATCTGCTGGCGTGGCGTTAATGCTGGGTGCTGAAGTTGGCACTTGTGCTGACACATTAGTAGCTACCTTTGGACGCGAACGTCCAGCAGTGCGGACAGGTATCTTTCATTTACTTTTCAATCTGACTACTGCTGCGGTAGGAATTGTATTTGCCACTCAATTGGCAGGATTCGCGCAATGGATTTCTCAGTTAATGGGGGCAGGGGATAATGTTGCTCGTCAAATCGCCAATGCACAGTTAATATTCAACTTGCTAGGTGTGGCGTTAATTATTGGATTTTTACCCTTAATCGCCCGTGGATTGGAACGGCTACTTCCAGATAAAAAGAATCAAAATCGGCAGGCTGAATCGGTAAAGAGTTAAATCCAGCAAAAAGGCTTTCAGCCGATGCGTGGCGGTTCATGACAGGCTCGCTACTTTTACCCTTCAAGGGCGACAATCTCTTCTTCTTGGGAGATATTCTTGTTTACAGAGTTAGCTACTGAAGTTGAATCGGTAGATGCGGGAGAAGTGTCTTTTTTGCTTCTAGAAGGTGGTTTAGCCATTATTCCACCCTGTTTAATTCAACAATATTTTTTCAGAGTCGAATGGCACTAAGTTAAGCTGAAGAGTATACAGCGTAAGGATTGCAGAGGGGCAGGGGTGCAAGGGGCAGAGGGGAATTTCTAAATATCCATTAGACTTATCCGAGAATGCAAAATACTTACTACACAATGGTTTCAGCAGTTTTAACTGAATGCGAGCGCACTCGCTTAGTGGACGCAACAATAAGGCTTTGGGGAATTTGTCGAGCTAAATTATCAGTTAGTAAGTAAAAGATAGAAAGAATAAAAACTTATTTTTCCTAGATCAACTCAAGTATTAACAGGTAAAAAACCTGAGCAATTAAGTCGCAATCTTACAAGTCCACATACTGCCATTATTACCTGATTATAGCGATGACGAGATAAGCGAAATTTCTCACTCGCTACTCGGAATATTTTCACTCGACATATCATGTGTTCAACACCAATTCTCCGTGAAGATAATTGTTTATTCTGTTCTTTCTGTAATTCTGAAATCTCTGATTTTCTTGGTTTTTTATGTGGTGTAGTAATTGCATTATCTCCAATGTAAGCTTTGTCACCAATAAATTTTTGTTCAACATTGAATTTATGTCGTGTTTCTCGAAATAAACCTATGTCGCTTGTTTTACCTAATTTTCCAATACATACATCAACAATATCTGCACCATTCGGTAGCACAATAAACTGGTTTTTTAGAGTATGCATTTTTTTGTTTCCCGAATAGTATTGTTTCTGTTTTTGGTAGTCCACAGGTCTTTCTATAGCTTGCTCTGCGCTATCTACAATTAATTCGTATTCGCCAAGCATTCGACGCAACTCTTGATATTTTTGATTATTTCCTTCTACTTCTTCTATTTGAGATGCGGGTAAGATGTCTCTTAAAATTTCTACCCAATAATTAATGCATCATTAGCTTTTGTTTTGGAGACATCAAAGAGTAAGCCTAATATTTCAAAAATTGGTTTTTGTCGCAGATAAATTAGACATAAGTAGATCCCTTCTTTTGAAGATATTTCCGGTTTTCGTCCACCACCAGGAGCAATAATACGAGTTTTTTTACTTTCGATTTCTGCACGTTTTTCTAAATGGCGTTTTTCCGCCAAACTTACTAATGCTAAAAATTGCTCATAATCAATACCGATTAATCGCTTTGCTTCTTGCGGATGTGATTCAATTCTTGCTAAGGGGCTTGTCATTATTCAATACATGTATTACTTAATTATTTTTTGATTATCCCACAAAGCTTATATTAAGGATAGGTCTATTCGTATACCTAAAACTTCTTCTTTCTCCCCTGCTCCTCTGCTCCTTTGCTCCTCTGCACCCCTTCTGCCTCAACGATTTTCCCTTTTCTTAGTGCCATTCTTTTCAGAGTCAATTACAACGTAGATTTCGGAAATCACCTCACTGCTCCGTCATAGCCCAATGCAGGTATCACTTGCTACGTAAACAGCGTTAGTCCCCAATTTTATAAATGGCAAAAATGCTTGAAACAATAGGCATTCCCATCTCTGATAAAAAAAGCATAACTGTGGCTGCTTGCACTCATCCACTTGTTCACTGGCTGATTGTGGATTGTGAATAAATTATTGCAATATTAATAACTTCTTAAGCCCTAATTAAACCCAATTTGGTAATTAATCTTGTTAATAACTAGATGGTTATTATTTAGGTTTTTTATTCCCTTTTATTGTAGAAATTTCAACAAGGACTTTTATGGAGCGTGTACATTTTCAGGGACTGCTATCCACTACAACAAAGCGGCGACGCTTTCTGCTCGGTGCCAGTACATTCACCGCTTGCGTCATTGCTAGTCTTTGGACTCATAAAGTTGTTGCACTCTCAAGATTCTCTGCCTATCCCTTCAGCCTTGGTGTTGCTTCTGGCGATCCCTTACCAGATAGTGTAGTGCTATGGACGCGGCTGGCTCCAGATCCCTTAAATGGTGGCGGTATGCCGCCATTTAATGTACCAGTACGGTGGCAAGTTGCTTTGGATGAAAACATGAGACAAGTTGTGCTACGGGGCGTGGCATTGGCAACCCCCGAATTAGCACATTCTGTTCATGTAAATGTACGTGGTTTACAGCCTAACCGTTGGTACTGGTATCAGTTTAAAGTGGGTAATGAAGATAGTCCAATTGGTCGTACCCGTACTGCTCCAGCGATTGGCACTAGGTTGAATCAGTTGAACTTTGCGTTTGTTACTTGCCAAAAATGGGAAGATGGTTTCTATTCTGCTTATCGTCACCTAGCTGAAGAAGATTTAGATTTGGTTTTTCACTTGGGTGATTATATTTACGAATACGGCATCCCTGCTACAGGTGGTGTACGCAACATTTCTTTACCTGAAGAGTTTAGAAAAGAAACGAATACGCTGGAGCAATACCGCCTTCGATATGCCCTATATAAAACTGACCCGGATTTACAAAAAGCTCACGCCTTATTTCCTTTTACAGTCACCTGGGACGACCACGAAGTTGAAAATGACTATACAGATGACATTTCCGAAAACAACGATCCGGTCGAACAGTTTCTCAAAAGGCGTGCTGCTGCTTATCAGGCTTATTATGAGCATCAGCCACTGCGAGAATTTTCCCTACCACAGGGGCCAGATATGCTGATTTACCGTCGGCTGACTTTTGGTAATCTGGCGGAGTTTAACGTACTTGATAGCCGCCAGTATCGGAGCGATCAGCCATGCGGTGACGGTGAAACACCTCGTTGCCCAGCAGCACTAGATCCATTTAAAACCATGCTCGGTACTCAACAGGAGCGCTGGCTGCTGGATAGTCTCGACCGTTCTCAAGCACGTTGGAACATACTTGCCCAACAGGTGCTGATGGCAGAGCTAGATCATAAAGTCGGCCCAGGCGAAATCTTTTGGAACGACTCATGGGATGGATATCCCCTTGCACGTAATCGTGTTTTAAGTCACATCGCCAGCCGCCAGATTTCTAACCCAGTGGTGATTACTGGGGATTGGCATTCTACATTTGTTAATGACCTCAAGCTTGACTTTAAGGCTTCTAACTCTCCAACGGTGGCTACGGAGTTTGTCACTCCCTCAATTACTAGCAATGGTGATGCCAATGTCTACGGCCCCTACTACGGCCCGAAGATTCCAGAAAATCCACACATTAAGTTCTTTGATGGCGATCGCCGAGGTTACTTCCGAGTCAACCTTAACTATGAGCGTTGGCAGACTGACCTGCGTATTGTTACAACTGTGAGTCGTCCAGATGCGCCTGTATACACTTTCGCTTCTTTTGTTGTTGAGAATGGTGATCCAGGTGCTAAATTAGACTAGTATTTCAGCTTTTGCGTATTCAAATATTTGAATACGCAAAAGCAAATCAAGTGTAATCCCACTCTATTACTCCCTGATGAAGTAACAGAGTATTTCCAACCTGGATGACATCTTTAATAACGCACCAGAAAATCAAATTAATTACATTTACCAAAAATTCTTTTCAATAGGATCTGAACCAATCAGAAAATCAAAATTACCTTCACCTGTGTTTCTCTTCAATGTTTCCATGATCTTTTTCGGGTTATCGTGGGGACCATTGACATAAAATGGTTTCCCGTCACGACCACATTCAATACGTATTCTTCCATCCCATTCTCCGATATGCGAACGCGATTTAGAAAAGTCTTTGTGTGGTTGAAACCCTAAGCCTTCTGCATATTCGCAAGCACTAAATATCATCCCTTGGGCTACTTCAAGGGGAACCTCTTGTGGTTTTCCGGGAAATGGCTCGAATAGTGATTCTGTAAATTCTTTAAATTTTATCCTGTCTACTGTACGTGGTGAGATGGTATCTTTAACACCTAAGCACCATATATCTAAAAGGTAGCTACAGACCGTGATTTGATTGTATCGAGCAACTCTTGCAATAACTACCAATCCTAAACCGCGATCAATATCGTCATTGTTTTTTACAGGTAAGATTTTTGTCAGTAGATTTTTGATGCTGTTTTCTGGCGGGATTTTCGGTAACAATTGGATAAGACTCTCGCTTGCTAAACACTGATATACAGGGTCTAGCTCTCCTTTTGTCAACCTCTCTAATGTGGTTTGCTGTGCTTGATTTTGAATCGCTGCATTCACTTCTGAGACTTTCATACCCAATTTTCGGGCTATTTGTTTGGGTGTTAAATTCAATGCCCGTAAATCCATTATTTCTTGTTGTTGTGTTGTTGTCATAAATTATTACTTTCTACAAACAACTGGGAGCAGAAATATTAAACCAAAGCAAGATTTTATTAATTTAATACCACAACGGATCACAGAAAGCATTGCTTCTTTGTTGCATTATTCTCTAATTTCCGACTCCAAAACCTTCAACAATTTCTCTTCCACCGCAGTAAGATAAGGCCGATTCACCTTCCCCAACGCTTGCAACAGACTTTTGACTGTCTCCTCAAGCAAATCGGAATACACTCGACTGATGCGATCGCAAATCACCTGCATCTGCTCACACTCGGCAGGCAGGTAATTGTAAGATTTAAGGTACTGCAAACCAACCGTGTACTTGCTATCCCAGAGTTTTACAGTGCAGCTGAATTCGCCCACATGGTTAACGATACCCCAACAGCCACCTTTGCCTCTCAGTTCGGGATTGTCCTTAGCAAGAATTTGGCAGACTTCGCCAATTTGGTATGTGTTTGGTACTTTCGTCCTTTCCATGATGCGCTGCACCACATCTTTGACAATTCTGGCTGGCGGCACTTTTCCCCCTGCCTGCTCCACCGCTTGCCGCCATACTTCCTGCTGTTGCGATGGTTCTAGCTTAGTCAGTGGTCGAACTTGGCGTTCGGTTGTAGGCAAAATTTGGGAACCATTGGTTCCCATTTCATCCGATATCTCGTTTTGGGAACTTTCATCCGGTATCTCATTTTGGGAACCATTGGTTCCCATTATTATGTTGTCAACTACATTTGAAGCAGCTATTAAATAATTTACATGGCGGTGAGTATAGGCAAACCGAGAACGGCAATATTCCTCAAACGTCTTGTGGGTCGAGCGGTACAATCTGCGATCGCGCAATTGTGCCAGTGCCTTACCCGCCTCAAAAAACGCTCTTTCCACACGGCGCTCTAGGTGAAGGCGATCGCGTTGTTCCGTTTCGGACAACTCCTCTACTTCAGCAGCAGTAACTGTAATTGTTGCTGTAGCAGGATTTTCTGGATCAAAGGTGTCTTCGGCAGAACTAGCGGTTGCTTGTAAATTGTTGGAGACAGCAGAGGTGGCTTTTTTGCGGTTCGAGGATGGTTTAGTCATGATTCCACCCTTTCAAATGGTATTTCTCAGACTAGATAACAATTTTATGGTTGTAGTCAGGAGCTACAATCGCTCGTTAAAAAACTAAGGGCAAGGCGAGAGGAGTAGTTAATCATCGAATTTCACTCCTAAGTCAATACCAAGTACTCGCTCAATTTTCCTTAATGTGTCTTCAGGCAAAGCATCTCGTATTCGTTCTGCCTCAATATCGTGCCAGTAAGATCGGCTAATATCAGCTTCTCCTGCCAAAACCTCGACTGAACGCCCATCAGCTTTTCTAGCTTGTTTAATTTTTCCTCCTAAACCTGAAATTTCAATGTCTGTGTAGCGTCTGATTTTCACTATATCCACCTAAACCACCTCCTTTAATGTAAAACGTCGTCCTACACTTACTATATAGTGTCGTGCATCAGTTGACAACTGTAGACCATCAGTCTACAATATTTATATAGAGAAAGCGCCCCCGACCGGAAATCTGAAGCGCTTCTCTATGTCCATTAAGACTTTATCAATTATGACTCACGTTATTTACACAGCACAACAGCTGCAACTGAAATCTATTGCCCGTCTGAAGCAAATCTACAGCGAAATCGCCTGCACAGCCGAAGTAAGCGACAAACGCTGTAAGGATGCGTGGATTTCCGCCATTGTTAACTATCAAGCCACCAAGATTCAGAAAATCGCCCCTGCTGCTCCCGACGAACAAGCCCTCGCCCAAGCCGAACTCGACAACTACATCACTGACCAAGCCCAAGCGATCGCTCCCGAACCGCTCAGAATAGTCGAAATCTCCTTTTCTGATCACGAATATTACGCTGATGACAAACTGATAGCCAGCATTAGCCATGACGACAACCACTTAACGCAACGCTGGGTAGTAATGGTCAACGGTAAAGAAATATTTCGTGCCAACACTCTAATGCGTTGCGATCGCTTCATCTGCACTCACTACAAAGACGGCTCATTACCTGTCCAAGAAGCAGAGGTGCAGGGGAGCAGGGGTGCAGAGGGGAAAAACTTACAACAACTTTCTCCTCTGCCCCTCTGCGCCTCTGCCCCCATGCCTTCCTCTTCTACTGAAAACCAAATCATGGCGCATATCTTCAACGAGTGCGAGAATTACGGGTTTGAAATTCTCGATGATGGCATTTACAACAACAACGGCGTGAAACTGGGGCAAGTCGGATGCACTGACGGGAACTGGTGGGTGAAGAGGCGTTATTCAGTCCAGCAACAGTATTCTAACTCCGTGCTTGATGCTGTGCGATCGCTGTCGATGGTGGATGTGTCTACCGATGGTAAATCCATTTTTGATGAATATTTTTTAGATCAGCCGTTAGAACAGCTAACTGGCGATAAATTGCAACGGCTGCTGGAGAGAACGGAGTTAGTCACAGCGTAAGGAGTAGGCTTCGCCTGGGAAAAGGGTAAAGGGGAAGGGGTAAAGGTAAATTTCTTCATTCCTTTCCCTTTACCTAATTATTTATTCACCAATCCCCATTAAATCAATGCAACCCACAATATCCATTCCCCAACACTGGGGCTACCCTCGCTTTGCTTTGGATCAGCGTACACAACAAGGCTTGATTCTAGGACTTTACTACTATCCCTCTGGTACAGAATTAGCTGAACAATTTGATGAAGGATGGCGTTATGTATTAATGCCTAATAAGAATTCCGACGAGATATCGTACTTGCAAGAGAATCAAATCCAACCGTTATCTCCGCAGGAATTGTTCACACGAATTACCGCAGAGATTGACTTTTATCAACAGCAGATAAGCATTCTCAACCGACAGTTAACCGCATTAACTAAGGGTGCAAACAATGGCTGATTCTACAAACAGTTTTGACCGTAGAGCTAATCATTTGCTGCGTTCGATTCGGCTTTGTGGCGGTTGTGTTCCATTGCATCGGCTTCAGTTCCAATTCTCTGATTCAGTCATTCAAACACTACTGGATAAAGAACTGGTGCAAGTACAGAACACGGGACGCGGTTTTTTGTTGGAGATTGCCGAGGATTTTTAGGTTGTTAATCCCAGAAGACACAATCATGAAACTTTACGCAAAAACCATTCCACAGACTTTACCCGATTGGGCAACTCTCGTTACAAAGAGCGCAGATTTATTTGAGGTTGAAATTAACGATGAACACCCGAGCTTTCAATCTCTGCTTGAAGAGTTAGCGACGGAGATTGAGCCAGGAACATTCGGTGTAAAAGCGGAGGATTTATGTTCACGGCTTGGCATTGAGATGTCTAACCCAAATCTGCACTACTTAGTTGAACAAGCCCAAAATTTGATATCCCAGATTGCTACGCACCCAGATTACAAAAAACTCTTGTCAGCAGGGTATCAGCCAGATTTAAACATTGCTGATGCTCAAACTGCTTTGACTTATCTGCAATGGGAGTTAGAGCGGAATCGATAACTTTCTGTTTAGTAAAAAAGCGATTGCTTAAATATCAGCTTTTCTTCAAGCAATCGTAAAGCACTGAAAGTTTACGTTACAAACCACTAATTATCACACACCCCAGCAAAATATGCTTACTGAAATTAAACTAGGTTTATGCAACCCTCCCGAACCCATCTATTTATATGTCAATCAGGGTGAAGTAGATGGAGAATCTTTCGTTTGGTACAAGTTCAATATCAGCCAGGAGAAGAAAATCCCTGTTGCCCAGAGAGCATTAACTGGATATTTGTCTGAACTCCGCCTAACGACTAAAGAGTTTAAAGGCAAGGACAACTTGAAGCTGGATATTGTTGTCAGTGCTGATGAACTTTATGTAGTGAGAACTGGCATTGAAACCAATTTTGCTAAAAGCTTCCTTTTTTATCAGAACATTCTTCTACTAAATCTGCACAAATAGGAGAGGTAATCAGATGAGTATCAAATGGACTGGTGAAGAACTCATAATTATTGAGACAAAAGCTGAAATCTATACAATCAAACAAATAGCTTCAATCCTAAAAAGGCGAGGATATCAACGCACACCATTTGCAATTTACCTGAAGTTAAACAACTTAGGTTATTCAGCCCGTCCTACTCTTGATAACTATTCTTGCAAAGAAATTGCTCAAGTTCTTCAATTGAATTTCTCAACTGTTACAAGGTGGGTAAAAAGAGGATGGCTCAAAGCTACAAGACGCTCTGCCAGACATTACCAAATTCGGAAATGGGATTTAAAACAGTTTTTTGACAATCCCCCACAATCCATTAAAAAACGTATTGCTGCTCTTGATGTTGAAGCGATTAATTACCTATTAGGGAAACAAGCATGATTGACCATATTAATGCACTGAAAACAAGTTGGTATCTCTCCCCGCCTTGGGGACAAACAATTCCGCCTGTTGCAGTTAATTTACTAGAGAGAGTTTTTCTCCGCACAACAAGAACATTTGGTTACTGCTGCGGTATGCAATGGAAACATGAATGTTGGATCTATTCAATTGATTGCGGTAAAGAAATACTCCACGCCACACAAAACCAAATCATCGGCACTGGAGAGTTAGAAAGCATCACTGTGCAAAAACCTGCTTTTGTTTTGGGTGAAAGAGTGATCCTCTGCTCTCATGACAAGGGAACAAAGCAACGGCTGATTCTGGGGATTGCGCTGGTGCATAAATCTTGGTTTTACCTTGTTGAATTGATGTCGCCAACGTTAATTCAGACACCAACTATATCGAATCGTTTCTCACTGGTTGGTGAGAAAAGTTTTGTGCGAGTGAATGCCTGAATCAATTATTTGTTCAATACCCAGGGAATGAATCATGTTGACACATTTTTGGCACAACTCAGAAATTAATCAAATGCCTCAAGATGGGGAAATAGGTAAATATGCTGTACCCAAGGGCTATGTGAATGCAAGTCAAATGTGCAAAGCTAACGGGAAATTCTTAGCTGATTACACGAAGCTCAAGTCTACAAAGCAGTATTTGCAAGCACTTTCTAACGATATGAAGATCCTCATATCGTTATTGGTGATAGATATCCAGGGATATGGAAGTGAACAAAGCACTTGGATTCACCCAGAAATCGCCATTGATTTAGCTCGGTGGGTTTCTGTCGAATTCCGCATCTGGGCTAATAGAACTTTAATGAAAGTGATGCTCTCAACCCAAGTAGAGCCACTAAAACAGCAAGAACCACCACATCCACATACATTAGCCCCATCCCACGAAGCCGCACAGTTGGCAATGATGTTGGGGGAATTTGCTGGACTAGACAAATCCCTCACTGCCCAGTTAGCAGTCAATGCCGCCACCAAAGTTAACCCCGCACTTAAGCCAGCAGCCGATGAACTCAAGATTGCGATTGCTCAAACCAATGTTGCAGAGGACGCATTTCTCAACCCAACACAAATTGGTGAGGTAGTAGGAATGTCTGCACGGGCTGTTAACCACTGCTTACTAAATTCTGGACTGCAATACAGAACTGATGACAAGAAAATTCCCTATCGTCCTACTGAATCTGGTAAGCAATGGGGTCGCATGGTTCCCGCAGTCGCCAAATCCTCAAACCAAACTGTTTTTCAACTGCGGTGGTTGCCCGAAATAGTAAAAATCATCTCTCAATAATTCCCTACCTAACTCAACCTTTCGTTATGAACACTTTACGAAAAACCTTGGCAGAAAAATACGGTCTGGTTGCCGATATCATGCACGACGATTATTTTTTTGTTCAACTACCAGAAAACGAGGATCATTCACTCAAGTTTTTAGAGAGCAATTTACCAGAGTGTATTCGGGTTGAACTTGCAGAATGTTTTGCCGGTAGTGTGATTGCGGCTTGGGAAGTCCCCTTATTTTTACTCCCTCAAGTGTTACAGCAAGCCCATGATTTTGTTGTTGAGTATTGGGAGCAGATATCTCAAGAAACATGAAATCTTCTCCATCAACCAAAACTAACAGCAATTCCTTCATTTACACATTCTTTAGTGGGAGAAAAGTACCATGCAACAACTCAATTTGTTTCAGGAATCAACCCCAGTTTTACCTATCACCTACTACCCCGATTTCTTAAGCCTTGAACAGGCAAACGAACTCTACCAACACTGCTTGAAACTGGAGTGGCAGCAGAATCAAATCAGGATCGCGGGTAAAACAATGCCCGTTCCCCGTCTTGAATGTCTTTACGGTGATACAGGCTGTGATTATCTCTACTCCAACAGCGTATTTTTAAAACCCCTGACTTGGACAGAACCTCTGTCTAACTTGCGGGACAGAATCACTGCGCTAACTGGCTATAAGTTCCGCATAGTCATCGGCAATCAATACCGCAGTGGACAGGATTCGATTGGTTGGCACGCAGACAACGAACCATCGATGGGACTTAACCCGGCGATTGCATCAGTCAGCTTGGGGTCATGTCGCAAGTTTCAAATTAAACCGAGAGATGGCAAACCTACTGATTTCTGGCTGGAACACGGGAGTTTGCTTGTGATGCACCCCGGTTGTCAGTCTACTCATCTGCACCAAGTCCCCAAAACCAACAAAGTTGTTAGCACGCGAATTAATTTGACCTTCCGACCACATACCGGAGCGGGGAGATGATTCTGATTTTTTCAATCTGAGCAGAGAAACAATAGCACTTCAAAAAAGCTGTCAACCCTGATTCTATATCAGATTC
>NZ_JACKZS010000218.1 GCF_014222285.1 Nostoc sp. UCD121 | reverse complement strand
ATGTTATTCTCCCCAATTCCCCATTCCCAATTCCCAATTCCCCATTCCCCATTCCCAATTCCCAATTCCCATCTTCTTATGACTAACTCGAAACCTCATCTCAATATTTTATGGGTGCAAGTTGGGGTATTGGCAGTGGTGCAGGGAGCAATTACTCTCACCTGGTTAATTTATAATATATATTTGCCACAACTTTTGACTCAGTTTGGTTTTCCCGCTTCACTGGCAGTTGCTTTGGTGCTAGTCGAAAATGCTTTTTGTGCGGTGCTAGAACCATTGATGGGTGGACTTTCAGACCAAGCTAGACGCTGGGTGGGGACTCGGTTTCCCTTCATTTCAGTAGGTATGATTCTGGCATCGGCTTTATTTATTGCTATACCATGCGTTGTGAGTTTGATTCCGCCTACTACTGTAATGCGATCGCTCTTACCTATAGTATTGGTAGCCTGGGCATTAGCAATGACAATATTTCGTTCTCCAGCAATGTGCCTCTTGGGGATGTATTCTACACCAGCCCAGTTACCTTTAGCAGTAAGTGTTGTCACTTTAGCAGGTGGTGTAATTGGGGCTTTTAGACCGATAAGCTACAAGTTTATTCTCAGCTTAGGGCCAGTTTATACTTTTGCGATCGGTTCTTTCGTCATGCTAGGGGCGGCGGCTGTGTTGCGGTTAGTCAATCCTCCAGAAGCAGTAGTGGATAGACACCAAATAGAAGTAGTAAAGTTGCCGTTACAGAAATTGGCTTTGATTCTAGTAACTGGCTTTGGTGTAGCGTGGGGTATCCGATTCCTATTTGATGTTTTGGGTAAAGTCCTCAAGACCCAACTGAATACTGATAATATTGATGTGCTGATGGTGTGGATTGGACTAGCGATCGCAATTGCCAGCATACCAGCAGGAATATTCGCCGTCAAAATTGGTAATCGTCAAGCAATGCTTTGTGGGATCTGTGCAATCATTCCCTCTTTATTGATAATGATATCTGTGGGCGCACAAATTCCGATAATTGCAGTAATCGTTGCTAGCTTTAGTTTAATTGTCAATGGGGCAATTCCTTTTGCTTTAGAACTAGTACCTCAGCGATGGGCGGGATTAGGAATTGGGATGTATTTTGGTGGGTTTGCTTTAGGCATGAGTTTGTTTGGTGTCATCTTTCCCAAGTTACAAGCAATAACACCTTTTGTTGGTGCAACTGGGGGTGCATTGGCATTTTTCCTAGCTGGTGTTTGTATCGCAGTAAGTGCCATTTCTGAAATGCAGAGGAACGCAGAGGTATAAGGCGTAGGCGCTTCACGTTCGCACAGCGAGGGACGCAAAGTTATCCTCTGCGTCCCTCTGTGTACGAATTACGAATTACGTTAGCGCAGCGGTAGCGAGTCCACGAGCGTCATTACGAATTAGTTACAGGTTTAACTTGACTCAATAAATCGTGCAGTTTTTCGCCTTCAATGACTTCTGTTTCTAGGAGTTGAGTTGCGATCGCTTCTAGCAAGTCTCGATTCTGTCTAAGAATCTGTAGGGCTTGTTCGTGGGCTGTTTCCACGATTTCCTTGACTTCGCTATCAATGGCTTTGGATGTGTCTTCACTCACCGCCCGCCGGGGATTAGCCCCACCATTACCCAAAAACATCGATTGTTGTCCTTGTTGGTAAGCCAATGGCCCTAAAACTTTGCTCATGCCATAAGATGTTACCATCCGTTCTGCCAAGTCAGTTGCTCGTTGCAAATCGTTGGAAGCACCTGTTGTAATACTGTTAAACACAACCTCTTCGGCGGAACGTCCACCTAATAAAGTTGCAATCTGACCCCGCAATTCCTCTTCATTCATCAAAAAGCGGTCTTCAGTTGGTAATTGCAGAGTGTAGCCCAAAGCAGCCATCCCACGGGGAATAATCGAAATCTTTTCTACGCGACCGTTTCCTGTGGTTAGCGCCCCGACCATTGCATGACCAACTTCATGATATGCAACAATCTTTTTCTCAGTCTCGTTCATGACGCGACTCTTTTTCTCTAAGCCGGCGACTACCCGCTCAATTGCTTCGGCGAAGTCTTCTTGAGCAACACTTTGACGCAGATTGCGTGCTGCTAATAATGCGGCTTCGTTGACCAAGTTTGCCAAATCTGCGCCAGCAAAACCAGGAGTACGAGTAGCGATCGCTCTTAAATCTACATCATCTCCTAATTTTACCTTTTGAGCGTGAATTTTGAGAATTGCTTCCCGACCAGATAAATCAGGACGGTCTACCAAAACTTGGCGGTCAAAGCGGCCTGGACGCAGCAATGCAGAGTCAAGGCTTTCGGGACGGTTGGTAGCTGCTAGGACAATCACCGTTGCATCTCCAGCTGCAAACCCATCCATCTCCGTTAGTAACTGGTTGAGGGTCTGTTCTCGCTCATCATTACCACCGTAGAAGCCGTTACTGCTACGAGACTTACCGATCGCATCCAATTCATCAATGAATATAATACAAGGAGCTTGTTTTTTAGCCTGCTCAAACAAATCCCGCACTCTGGAAGAACCCACACCGACGAACAATTCCACAAACTCGGAACCAGAGATACTGAAGAATGGAACACCTGCTTCTCCTGCTACGGCTTTTGCTAAAAGTGTCTTACCAGTACCAGGAGGGCCAACTAACAACACACCTTTGGGAATTCTCGCGCCAATTTGCGTAAACCGTGCTGGAGTTTTGAGGAAATCCACAATTTCCACTAACTCAGTTTTTGCTTCTTCTACGCCAGCCACATCTGCAAAGGTGATTTTAGCTGATTCGCCTTCAACATAAACCTTAGCTTTGCTCTTACCAATAGAAAGCGCACCTTGAGGGCCACCGCCGCCACCACGTGACAAAAAGAATTGCCAAATACCAATAAAAATCAGTGGTGGAATCACCCAACTTAAGAGGGTTGTAAACCAAGTATTTTTGGGTGGAGGAGTAGCAGCGAACTCAACTCCTTTTTGTTCTAGCAGTTTGGGTAACTCTAAATCAAAAATTGGTGTAGTTGCAAACACCGGGCCCGGCTCGGCATTTTCTGTTTTTAGTTCGTAGAGAATCTGGTTTTGACCAACAGAAACGCGATTAACTTCCCCTTCTTGTACTTGATGAATAAACAAGCTGTAAGGAACACCAGTCGGGCCAGAAGTAAATAAACCTGGCAAAAATAAATTTAAGAGCAGGAATAGCCCTGATACTCCCAGTAATATATTAGCAACGAGCCGAAACCGAGGTGATTTAGGTTGTTCTTTAATAGCCATAGATTTTATTACCAATCCTTAGAATCAAAACTATTGAGAATGTGACTTTATGGAAAAATTAGATATTTCCAGTCTAAAGAGTTCAAACAGCAACTTATACTGTTTCCAACCAATCAAAAATTTGGGCTAACTGATCCAGTGTTACCAGTCCATATTGCCAGAGAGTCATAGCCAGGAAGTTGGGGGTCTGCTCACAATGGCGCAAAGCAAGAGAAATTGCTCCACCAGAAATACCCAAATCTTCTTCTAAAAAATGCACCAATTGATCTGTAGCTTTCATCGCAATATTAAACAATGTTGTTAAATAAGTTTTATTTCTGAGAGAGCTTGCCTTGTGTGATGCAATATCCAGATTGCATCGTAAAGTTGTTTAATTTGTCTTGATCCTTAAGGATACTACCTATTTTCATAATTTCTCCTGTTTAGCAATGTTGCAGCGTTTTTTATTTATGTAACTAAACTTAACAATTAAATTAATCTTTGGGAACTAACGAGCAAATACGGTTTACCGTACTCAAAGGCTTAATACCACTGGAAATGAGAAAATTTTAATGCCCAGAACGCTGTTAAAGAAGATGTAGAGATTGTGAGAGGCAAAGAAAAATCTCTATGTTCTCTTTCATCTCTCCTTATTTTCGAAGAAAGGCAGGAGGCAGGAGGCAGAAGGAAGAAAATACAATTTTTGTCCTCTGCCGAAAGAGTTTAAAGCCAATACAGTTCAGATAAGACCAAAGCCCTTGTAGAGACGGCGATTTATCGCGTCTCAAAAACCCAAAATTTTTGCCAGTAGCTCTTAACCCAAGCGTAGTGGGTTTAAAGCCCCTAACTTTATTTATGGCGATTCCATCCCAAATCTGCTTTATGGGCTGAAGTATCGAAGTAATCTTCAGTAACTTGTGCCATAAAGTCTCTTTTGCGGCTGCTAGTTAGTTTCTTAGCTTTTTACCAAGGATTGCCAACCATTGTGAATCCAGACCAGTAATAAGGATGAGTAAGTAATTGCTCTTCTTCATCAGCATTGTTAGTAGGTAGAGACAAGTTTCCTACTACTCCTAAACCTTCCAATTGACCATTCTTAACATAAATCTGCCCTTTGACCATAGCTACCTGAGCCTGTCTGAGGGCTTCTGCCTTAATTGGAGCCGTCCTCAAGTTCTCATAAAATTTCGTCATCAAGGCTGCTGTACCAGCATCATTAACTGACCAAAGACTAGCAACAGTAGTTTTCACCCCTGCCAGCACTGCTAAACCTGCAAATCCAAGCTCCGACTCTTCATCCCCTAATGCTGTTCTACAAGCACTCAGTACCAGCATTTCAACTTCAGGTTCATTCAAACGCAACTGTCGTAATTGGTTCAAGCGTAACTTGTCTTCCCACAGTTGAATATAGGAATTACTCAAAGCGCCGGTAGTAAAATCGGCATGAGTTGCCATGTGAATAATTCCAAAAGGTTGTTGACGGCGGACAGTTTTAAGATTTGCTAAGGTGGCTTGCTTGTCTAACAATAATTTGCCCTGCCAAAGTTTAGACACTAGTGTTGATAACTCCAGGGGAACTGCCGGTAAAGGCTCTTGTCCCTGAGTACTCTGAGAAACCCCCAACGCTAAAATTTGAGATTTTTTAATGTCTTTATAAAGGGTGTTAGTCAAGCTAAGACTGGGCATTAAGCCAATGCTATATTTTTCTACCAGAAACCCTTTGCCATCATGAAGTGCCGCCATTGGGGTTGAACGTAACCCAATATCTGGTAAAAAGACCAAATTATTGATTTCTCTTGCTTGTAAATCTGCCTCTAGTGGTGCAATTATCCAGCGATAAAGTTGTTGAGATGGACGCAAATAACCGGTGCGGCGACGGTTTTGTGGACTAACTATTTGGTCACGAAATTCTTGAGCGACTTGGAGAACTTTGGCCCTGGTCGTTTCTGGGATGCGCTTGCGGATGGGATTACCTTTTCCTGTTACTACGACTATTTCCAGTTGGTCGCTACCCTGCTCTGCTATGGTGTTTAACTGTTTAGTCGATTTTTTAGCTTTGCCTAAATTTCTTTCTGGTATTATCTCCACAGGGACAAAACTGGTGTAGATAAATGCAGGTTTCACGCCAGTAGCTTCTTCAATTTTACGAGCAATTTCTTTGGCATCATCTAGTGTTTTGATTCTAGGAATCGGGATGCCTAAATGGTCGGCAAAATCATCTGTGAATTGATCTTCTGGTGTGGGATCGGTATTAATAACCGGGTTGTCAATCTTAGGATTATTGGGGCCAGGGAAATTCGGTTTACCTGGAGTGCATTGGAATGAGCAAGAGGGAGGATTTGGGGTATCATTCCGGGGAGGAATCTGACTGACATTGATTCCTATCTGTACAAGTGCAGAAGACGAAACGCGGTCATTTGCACTAATTACAAAGGCATTTAGTGAGCCATTAGTATCTGCCGGAGGTGTATACACCAAAGTATCGTTGCTAGATAAAGTAGTAACACCAGGAAAAACGGGAAGTCCATTGACAAAAAGAGTTCCTGTATTCACCACATCAACCCGGATGGAGGTGATGTCATTATTAGCATCACTGACCAGTGCAGCTAAACTAGAAAACGTAAAGGTTACTGCTTGATTGGTTTGGGTATCGGGTAGCGATGAATTTGCCGTTAATGTGGGCGGGGTATTTATGGAAGTAATAGTAATACCGGCTGGCGTGCCGCTAGCATCTCCCTTAGTGGGCAAAACTGGAAAGTTGCCCGAAGTGAGGATTGTACCGTTCCCCACATCAATTGATCCGGCTGTGCCATTAATAACACTCGTCCCATTACCTACAATAAAATCTACATTCGCTGGGCCACCATCATGTTGAATTGTGACAGTACCGCCATTGCCTCCAACAGGGGTAGAATTTCCTCCTCCTCCAAAATCGAAAATTCCGCCAGTAGCGATGGTGACACCTGTATCGGTTTGACCATTATTAATTTTAATTGTATCTATTCCTTGAACTAGCCCGTTTGTCAGCACTTGCACATTGCCACCTTGAAGAGTGTCAGCTTCAGCCAAATCGGTTGTGGCCTGTGTGTTGATGCTGCTAAAGCGAATTGTGCTACCAAAGGGATTGGTAGTTTGTAAAGTAACGTTGCCACCTATAGCACTTACAGGCCCCTCCATGCCGGTGGCAGTTGCTGAGGCATCAATAGCACCATCAACGGTGATATTATCTCTGGCAGTTAAAGTGACTGCGCCAGCCGTGCCTTCAAATTCGCCACCTCCAAACTTAACTAGAGACGAGTCAATTGCTGCTGTAGTGATACTGCCGGCTGTGCTTGTTGCGACTATATCGCCACCTTTACCTGAGCGATTAGCATTATTTGAAGAGGAATTAATAGTGCCTGTGAGGATATCGCCTGCGGCAATCAAATTTACTGTTCCAGCATCTGTAATAGTATTACCGCCATAACCAAATCCAAAAAACCCTTCATCATTGCTAGTATCTAGGTTATTTAGGGCAATTTCACCATTTGTACTTTCGACTGTAATATTACCCGAGGAGTAGTTCCGACCGTAACCCTGACCACTAGTAACAATGTTGCCCGCGGTGATATTACCAGTTGCAGACAAGTTTACATTGCCACTATCCCCATTAGTATTACTTGTATTTAGATTTCCCAGCGATAAACTAGCTCCTGAAATGTTTATTGCTCCACCGTTTGTCTGGATTGTGTTGGTAGGGTCAACAAAGTTTACAGAACCGCTTTGTGAATTAAGGCTGAAGCTACCACCGCCCAAGGCTAAAGTAGCAACACCATCGGTAGTTACTCCGGGTGTAGCTCCGGTGATGTCATTGATCGTAATATTGCCTGTAGCTTGTAAGCTGATATTTGCACCCGAAGCTGCGATCGCACCCCATGAAACTGTATTCGCCCCAATATCTGCATCGCCAAAGGCAATAGTGCCATCTGTGGGATCAAAACTACCTGCTCCACCATCGATAATTGTCAATGTGCTGGGGTCTAGCAATAATGTACCAAAGCTACCATTGGCAGCTGAAGTATCTACTAAACCGTTAAAGGTCAAGAAATTTTTGCCTGATACTTCGACATTTCCACCATTGCCATAATTTGCTCCTCCGCGTGCCGAAATGTTACCAAAATATTGAGTTGTATTATTACCCCAAACAATTACCCGTCCACCGTTTCCATTCAATTTGCTATCGGCATTAATGACGGAGTTGGAATTAATATAAGTCTGCTCTGCGTTGGGTAAAGTCCCCTTCCCTTGGTAATCGCCACCAATTAAGACAGTACCGCCACCATTAGTTCCAGAGGCGTTAATATTGGCATTAATCACCCCGACTCGTTGACCCAAAGCAGTTATAGTACCACCTGTTTGACCCGATACATCAACTTTGCCAGAAACAATGGTTGTCCCTGGCGTTGTGGGAATTGTGACATTAGATTCTGTTAATTTTACAGTTCCATCAGAATTGGCAGTTAACCCCGTATTACCAACTGTGAGCAATTCCGGTATTGAGGCGATGGGAATTGTCCAGTTATTGGGTTGAGTGCTACTAGAGGCGAGGGGCTGAATTTCCAGACTCAACAGATTTCCTGGCTGACTGAGACGCACCCAATTTTGACCGGGTACGGATGTAACAGAAATTTGTCCTCCCGGTGCTGAGATTTGCCCGGTGTTAACTACAGTACCGCCCAATAAGTTCAAATTCTGCCCAGTACCTACTGCCAAATTTCCAGCATTTGCGATCGCTCCTGGCTGGTTCATACTAAAGGCAAATCCATTGGGGTTTCCCACTAAGGCATTGTAATCATTAACACCTATGGCATTAAACCAACTGCTGCCAAAACCAATGCCATTAGCTGTTGTCACCGTAAAAGCACTAGGCACGTTTAAGCTGGCATTTGAGCCAAAAAGAAATCCGGCGGGATTCATTAAGAAGAGGTTGGGATTGCCACCTGTTACCTGAATTAAGCCATTAATGACCGAAGGATTCCCGCCTGTAATTCGACCAAGAATATTTTGCAGCGCCGGACTAGCTTGAAAGTTGGCGATTTGTTCTGCTGAAATCCCAAATTGTTGAAAGCTGTGGAAGAGGTTTTGACCATCTCCAGAAGTTGTACCCCCGGTGATATCAAGTCGATTTGCGTTGGGTGTAACAATTGTGTTTGTGCCATCGGCAGCAGGGACAATTTGTTGGGTTTGGGCTAATGCTGCACTCGTGGTACTAACTAGAGGCACGATAGCTAGGACTGAAGCGGCGATTTTGTGTAGCAGAGGTTTTTTCCGCCGCAGTATGAAGCGACCTGCGGGTAATTCTACATCGATTTGTAACTTGTCTGCTAATCCGCGTCGCCAAAGTGCTTGAGCGATCGCCCGCTTAGACCAGAGAATTTGTTCTTTTCTTCTAGTTACAGAGATGCTTTGAGAATGATTCCGGTAGAGGTAGAGTGGCTCTGGAACGCGGCGCACTTGAGCTACTTCTGAAAGCCGCAGACATAAATCGTAATCTTGGGCGCAGAGGAACGACTTGCTAATACCTCCCACGCGATCGTAAACCGACCGCCGAATCAGGCGGAAGTGAAAGGTCATGAAGTTTACTAAAATACCCTCTGGGGAGTAAGGAATGCTACAACGATGACCGTAGCCCATTACTTTGCTGTGTTGATCGATATTTAAATAATCGGTGTAAACAAATCCCGTTTCTGGATGACTGTTGAGAACTTTAGCGGTTTGAGCTAGGGCGGTGGGGGCTAGGATATCATCACTATCTACTGAACCGAAGTAAGTGCCGTTAGTTAGGTTAATTGCTGCTTTTAGTGCTGCGGTACATCCTTGATGGTGTGCTTCTACTACCCGCACTCGCCCATCTTGTTGAGCATAAGCGTTTGCGATCGCCACTGATCCATCTGTAGAGCCATCATCCCAAATTAGTAGCTCAAAATCTTGCCATGTTTGCGCTAATACGCTGGCGATCGCTACCCCAAGGTAAGACTCCCGGTTGTAATTGACGATGACTATGGAGATCAGTGGTGGCATCGAAGTATTCCCAAGTTTTCTACCTGTTATCACAATATAATGCTAAGGGCTATCACTTAGAAGAAATTGCTGTTAATTATTGTTTTAGTTACAAATCTTCTGAAATGTGAATGTTAAAAATATGATATTGAAATATTTATATAGCTATAGCACACTCAAAAATCAAAATTAGCCCAGTCGTAAAATAAAGCACCCACTGAGGAGAAATGAGAAAAGAAACAGAAACTGGCATTAAGCCGAAAACAATTACTCAGAAAAGCATTGTCTGTTTCTCTCATCAGTTAAATACTTGGCAAAGTCTAGTAATTACTAAATTGAATAAGCACAGGTTCAGTTTTCAGTGTGGCTTGCTAATTCTGCCTGCGGTCTGGATTGTAACTGCAAATGGACTGAGAGCTACGGCGAATATATTGACACCAGACTCAACTCCAAAGAGTAGCCAGCCAGAGTTACAAATAGTACAAGCATCAGAAACTACTCCGGAAAATAGCCCCAATCAAACCGAACCAAATCCCCAACCAGAAACACCACAACGAATTCGGGTTCGCAAAATCCAGGTTGTAGATAGCACAGTTTTTAATGAAAATGACTTTAATCCAGTTGTCAAACCTTTTGAAGAACGGGACTTAACTTTAGAAGAAATCAGACAAGCCGCAGATGCCATTACCCAGCTTTACTTAAATAAAGGTTATATAAATTCCAGAGCAGTTCCAGACATTCAGCAACCTAGTACCGCTGATGGTGTTGTGGTAATTCGGGTAATTGAAGGGCGTTTGACAGAGATTGAGATCGAAGGAACGCGACGATTAAACCCATCTTATGTTCGTAGTCGCATCCAATTAGGTGCCGGTACTCCTCTGAATACTAGTAAGCTCGAAGATCAACTGAAGCTGTTGCGGCTCGATCCCTTATTTACAAATGTAGAAGCACGTCTGCGTCCAACGGGTAAGGTTGGTCAAAGTGTTCTCATTGTCAGAGTTGAAGAGGCAAACCCTTTAACTGGTAGCTTGGGTGTAGATAATTATTCACCTCCGAGTATTGGTGCTGAAAGATTAGGTATTGAACTGCGCGATCGCAATTTAACTGGGATGGGAGATGAGTTAGCAGGCTCCTATTACCACACCCTTTCTGGTGGTTCCGATGCCTTTGATTTTAGCTATCAAGTTCCTGTGAACGCCATGAATGGCAGAGTGCAGATTAGAGCCGGATTTAATCGCAACGAAATCACTGAGGCACCCTTTGATGCTTTTGGCATTCGCGCCAACCAGGATCTTTATGAAATCAATTATCGTCAACCATTGATGCGATCGCCAAGAGAAGAATTTGCCCTATCTTTAGGATTTACCTATCAAGATGGACAAACCTTCCTTGATAACTTTGCTCAAGGCTTTGGCATTGGGCCTGATGCCAATGGCGTTAGCCGCACCAGTGTAATTAAATTTGGTCAAGATTATATTAAGCGCGAACCCCAAGGAGCTTGGTTTTTGCGATCGCAATTTAATTTTGGCATTGACGTATTAGATGCAACTATCAACAATGACCCCATACCCGATGGTCGCTTTTTCAGTTGGTTGGGTCAAATACAGCGCGTGCAGCAACTCAGTGCCGATCATCTGTTACTTATCCAAGCAGACTTGCAGCTAACACCAGATAGCCTTTTACCCTCCCAGCAATTTGTGATTGGCGGTGGACAGTCTGTAAGGGGATATCGCCAAAATATCCGCTCAGGGGATAATGGATTTCGTGTAGCGATCGAAGATCGATTCACAGTCCAGCGCGATGAATCTGGATTATCCACAGTTCAACTCGCGCCATTTCTAGACATGGGATCTGTTTGGAATCAGTCTAATAATCCGAATCTGCTACCCGCTCAAACTTTTTTGGTAGGTGCAGGCTTAGGATTATTATGGAATCAGGCAATGGGAATTGATAATCTGTTTTTACGGCTCGATTATGGATTTCCATTTATCGATCTGAGCGATCGCGGCAATAACGCTCAGGATGATGGCTTTTACTTTAGCCTTCGCTATCAACCTTAGTACAGCAATATAAGTGGGCTTTCTTTCTGTAGCTGGAGATTCTCTGACCTTATCAATATTTCCTGACCTATGTCAGCATTTTTTGTTTTAAAAACCACTGAAAAAACGCATTTTCAGGTGATTGGCGATTTTTGGCCAATTTATTTTTGATTATTTACTGAGCTAATCTGCATTTGGGGTGTACTCTCAATATACGGTAACTATCACACTCGACCTTTGAGATAAATTACACCCAGAGGTGAATACCATGAAAAATTATGCTGATAAGCAGGAATTTATATTAAGTCAAATCACAAACAAGTATTTTCAACGCCGAGATTTCAGTGGATGCGACTTGAGTGGAATTGACCTAAAAGGAATTGATTTAAATGGTGTTAACTTCATCGGAGCAGATTTAAGTGGCGCAAATTTGTGTGGCTGTATTCTTACTCGTGCTAATTTAAGCGGTGCAAATTTGATGCAAGCTAGCTTACGCGACGCTAATTTGTATGAAGCATCTTTGTGTGAAGCTAATTTGATTAATGCTGATTTGACACGAGCAAATTTGTGCGGAACTTTCTTATGGCGGGCGAAATTTACAGGTAGTAATCTTTGGGGTGCTTCTTTATGCGATGTAGATTTGAGAGAAGCAGACCTAAGTGAAGCCAAATTAATTGAAGCATCACTGATTGAAGCTAACTTAGTTAGAGCAAATCTCACAGGAGCAAAGTTATGTGGAGCAAAATTGCTAGAAGCTAATTTAGCTGAGGCTAACTTAACTGGTGCAGATTTGACATGGGCAAATTTAACCAAGGCAAACTTGAGTCAAGCAAACCTTTGGGAGACAAACCTGATTTATGCGAGGTTCCGGGATACTATCATGCCTGATGGCACAATTAAGCAACCTCAGATAGTAATTTATTAGGTAGGAGTAGCCCTGTCAAAGTGAGATAATCTTGTGATTTTGTTTCCATGCTCTGTATGGGGCTTTCCTTTTAGCTGTAAGCACAATTTTTTTCAGCTTGGATCATGTTATTTACACCTAATACCAAGTTGCGATAGATAGTATTATTTAGGGGAAGTAAAATCGGTGTACAGCGATGCCTCGTACTCGAATTAAGA
>NZ_JACKZS010000217.1 GCF_014222285.1 Nostoc sp. UCD121 | reverse complement strand
GGAATGGGGAATGGGGAATGGGGATTAGGAATTTCTTTCCCTCTGACTTTTCAGCCCATCCCCGATGCCCTATCTATTGTTCCCACTCAGCACTCAAAACTTCTTTAGCAACAACGCAGTCAAGTTGAATTTGTGTTTTTAAGGCTTCTAGAGAAGGAAATTTTTGTTCAGGGCGCAAAAATTTAACTAATTCTACAGCCAGTTTTTTGCCATACAAATCACCAGACCAATCAAATAAATGTACTTCCGCAGATGAATAAGTACCATTTACAGTTGGGCGGTTGCCGATGTTCATTACGCCCAAGTTCTCACTAGAAGCGACATCTGATGTTTCACTAAGAGTAAAAACACGGACAGCGTAAACTCCTTGGCGGGGCAAAAACTTTTCTTTTGGTAGTTGGAGATTGGCGGTGGGAAAGCCAATTGTTCTACCCAATTGTTGACCTTGAACCACAACACCAAAGAGAGTATAGGGGCGACCTAGTAGTAAATTTGCGTTTTCGATGTCGCCTTGCTCAAGGGTTTGGCGGATCAATGAAGTGCTAATGCGGGCATCTTGAGTTGGATTAGTGCTAACGCAACTGCTTTGGGTGGGCGAGTCACCTGTATAAGTTTGTAAGGGAACGATGGTAACGGGGATATTGTGTTTGGCGGCGATTAATTGCAAATCTTTAGCAGTGCCACTGCGCTTTTCGCCAAAACAAAAATCCTGCCCGATGCTAATTCGCTGGCATTGCAGTTGCTGGACGAGAATTTTTTGGACGAATTCTTCGGGGGTCAAAGCAGATAATTCTTTGTCAAAGGGTAGTAATACTAGTTGTTCTACCCCAAGCGATCGCAATTGTTGGACTTTTTCATCCAGTGGCGTTAACAAAGTCCGGGGTTGCCCCGTAAAAAACTCCTGTGGATGTGGGTCAAAGGTGACAACTGTTGAGTAAGTATATTCTTGATTTGTTAGTTGTTGATTTTCCTTTGACTGGGGGCTACTGGCTACTAACAAGCGATCGCTAGGGTGCAAGACTGGTTGAATTACCCTTTGATGACCAAGATGAACACCATCAAACTTGCCAAGGGCAACAGCAGTCGGCGTTAGCAGCCCAACGCTAGAAGAAGCAACCCACACAGAACACCCATTTTGAGACAAATTTAGCACGTGGATTCTGAGATTTTAGGTTTATTTTAGCTATCAGCAGGAAGCTACCTTATGGTAAACCGCCGACAGGAGGACAGCTTTTCTAGTACCAACTTGTCTTTTGTCATTTGTCTTTTGTCATTTGTCTTTTGTAAATAACCAATGACTAATAACCAATACAACTCTTGGAGAGGCTCCGCCAATGGCTTTTCTACGAGACGCACTCGCATTCGCGGTAGTTGAATCTCGACTTCGCTCGATTACCGCGCAGTCGAAACTCAGTACAAGTGACCAATGACCAATGACTAATGACCAATGACTGCTGAAAGCTTCTGATCACCAATCTAATCTAAAATCTCCAATTCCTGCGATCGCAATCTTTAGGTAGAAAACTTACTAACAGGAAAAGATTCTGATAAGGCTACTGAGGTAGGAATCTGAAGTACCATTCCTTCGCGTGCCATAATAGCACCGGGAAATTTCTCAGAGGCTTGTTGCCCTACACAATCCAAAAAGTCGTCATTGTGGGCGGGGTCGTGATGGTAAATTACCAAAGTTTTGACGTTAGCAGCTTGTGCCACTTTCACCGCTTCTTGCCAGGTAGAATGTCCCCAGCCAATTTTTGGGGTTTTTGGGGAGTGGTATTCTTCATCTGTGTAGGTGGAATCGTAAACCAGAATATCAGCATTACGAGCTAACCACAGCACATTGTCATCGAGCCGGTCAGGAAAATGTTCGGTATCAGTAATATAAGCAGCAGCACCACCACGCCAGTTGACACGGTATCCTACGGCTTCTCCTGGATGGTTTAAAGGTGCTGTTTCTACGGTAACGTCATCGATGTGGATTGGTTGCCCTGCTCGAATGTCGTAGAACTTTAAATTGGCTTGCATGATCTGCAAGGGTACGGGAAAGTTCGGGTGTAACATTTGATCGTTGAGGCGCTGCTCTATGGTCGATCCATCAGGTGCGATCGCGCCGTAGATATGAAAATCATTTCCCTTGACAAATCCTGGGGTAAAGAAGGGAAAACCCTGCATGTGATCCCAGTGAGAGTGAGTAAAAAATATGTGACCTTCTAACGGCATTTGGCGCAACCAAGATTGCCCTAAAACATGTAGTCCTGTGCCAGCATCGAAAACTAAGCGTTTATCGCCCGCTTGCATTGATATGCAAGGGGTATTACCGCCGTAGCGAACGGTGTGTGGCCCTGGACTGGGGATGCTGCCGCGAACGCCCCAAAATTGTACGGTAAATTGGTTCTCTATCCTAGACATGGGTGTTGCTTGCTGGACTGAGCGGGCGATAATTGGAAAAATTACTAATTAAATTGTCTAAGTTTATGCTGTCTCACCGATTGTATTAGAGGGAAGATTTCTTGGTAAAACAGCATACCCTGTTTCTGGCTGATTGTGTAAATGTGGATGAAATACTGTCAGGGAGAATTTTCTAGCTTTTGGGGTGAATGTGTATCGGTTATTTCAAGAGTGCCCCTACGTTATAGCCTACATTTTTCTCTGATGCATTTAAATAACTCCAGTTTTATCCTGATAAATCAAATGATTCAGGGAAAATGGAATTCCCAATCAGACAATTTATCTAGCCCAGTTGCGTAAGTTAGATTGTATTGTAACGGGGTTATACTGATGTAGTTTTTACGTACAACCTGCACGTCTGTTGGTACATTTTGAGGCAGATTTAATCCAGTTGGAGGTTCCACCTCCTCAACTACTTCTCCGGTTAACCAATAGTACGTTTTTCCACGAGGATCAACTCGTTTATCAAACACATCAATGTAACGCCGTACTCCTTGACGGGTAAGTGTCACTCCAGCAATTTCTTCCCACTTCACAGCAGGAATATTAACGTTGAGCAACATTAAATCTGGTAGAGGTTTCTGGGCTAACTGGTCTACGAGAATTTTGGCAAACTTAGCAGCAGGTTCAAAGTCTTTAGATGTATGACTAATAAGACTTAGGGCTACGCTGGGAATACCTTCAATTAGACCTTCCATTGCCGCCGAAACAGTGCCAGAATATAAGATTTCAGTTCCCAAATTCGCACCTTGATTAATGCCAGAGAGAACCAAATCGGGAGGAGTATCTAGCAAAGCCCACAGCGCCAATTTGACGCAATCTGAAGGCGTACCATCGCAAGCCCAAGCTTTGATAGCAGGATGAAAAATCCCTTCAACAATTTCGGCGCGAATGGGTTGGTGTAAAGTTAATCCGTGTCCAGTTGCCGATCGCTCTCGATCTGGGCAAACTACACTAACATCATGACCTGCTTCTGCCAAGTAGTTGGCTAGGGTACGAATCCCCAAAGCAGAAACGCCGTCGTCGTTGCTAATTAGTAATTTCATGGTCATTAGTCATTAGTCATTGGTCATTAGTCATTAGTTATTAGTTATTTGTTATTAGCCATTTGTCAATGTCTGAGGTCACAAGCAGCAAAAAAATATTTATACTCACTAGACAGTGTGGCGGAATTTTGCCTACCTTTAAGACTAGTTGCTCAATCCTCAAGTCTGGTTAAGTAAGATGTTAGCTGGATTTATGTGCGTGCTAGACTAGCCCAATCGTTCATAACTGATAAACAGAGATTTGGTTTCAACCCTTACCTTTGGCTGCTGTTAATGGCATAGCTGTAAGTTTATTTATCGACCGATTCACAGCTTTTGACTATAGACTAATGACTAATGACTAATGACTAATAACTAATGACTAGCAATTTAGAAGCTCAACTTTTAGCACTGCGCCAAGAAGGAGAAAAAGCGATCGCAGCCGCCAACACCTTAGAACGTCTGGAAGAACTCAGAGTTAACTATCTGGGTAAGAAAGGTGAACTGGGGGCACTGTTGCGAAGTATGGGGCAGATGAGTGCAGAGGAACGGCCAAAAATTGGAGCGATCGCCAATACAGTCAAAGAATCTCTGCAAACTAGTCTAGACCAGCAACGCGTTGCCCTCGAAGCCGCACAAATTCAGGTACAGCTAGAGGCGGAAACTCTGGATGTAACTATGCCGGGAATTTACAGCCCCCAAGGTCGCATTCATCCCCTCAATGGAATTATTGACCGGGCGCTGGATATCTTTGTTGGTATGGGCTACACCGTGGCTCAAGGGCCAGAGATGGAAACAGATTATTATAATTTCGAGGCTCTCAACACCCCGCCCGATCACCCCGCCCGTGATATGCAGGATACCTTCTATCTGCCAGACGGTAATCTCCTCCGCACTCATACCTCTTCAGTGCAAATTCGTTATATGGAAAGAGAAGAACCACCGATTCGGGTTGTGGCTCCAGGGCGAGTTTATCGGCGAGATAATGTAGACGCGACTCACTCAGCAGTTTTCCATCAAATAGAACTTTTAGCCATTGATGAGGGACTAACTTTTACTGACCTCAAAGGCACAATTAAAGTATTTTTACAAGCAATATTTGGCGATTTACCTATTCGTTTCCGCGCCAGTTATTTCCCGTTTACTGAACCCTCTGCTGAAGTGGATTTGCAGTGGAATGGTCGCTGGTTAGAGGTGATGGGCTGCGGTATGGTCGATCCAAATGTACTTAAGTCTGTGGGTTATGACCCAGAAGTTTATACAGGGTTTGCTGCCGGTTTTGGTGTAGAACGCTTTGCAATGGTGTTACATCAAATCGATGATATTCGTCGGTTGTATGCTAGTGATTTGAGATTTTTGCAACAATTTTAGGACTTATCTAATGTTTATGTACTGTAAGGAAGGTAACAATAAATAATGACCTCAATTTCCAGGTTAGATCAAGTTCTAGAAAGTATCGAAAACTTATCAGTAGATGAACAAGAAACATTAATTGATCTGATAAGCCATCGGTTGGCAGAACGGCGGCGTTCTGAAATTGCTGCTAATATCGCTCAAGCACAAGTAGAATACCAGTCAGGAAAAATGTTCCGTGGAAATGTTACTCAAATAATGGATGAGTTACGCAAGTGAGAACTGTAGTTCTGGCATCATCGTTTAAACGAGCATTTAAGCGATTAGTACGACGAGAGCCAGAATTGCAAGAGCGGATTGGAGAGCGGTTAGCACTACTAACCGCCGATCCATTTGATCCATTGTTGCAGACTCATAAACTTAAAGGCAAACTGTCTGGAGCTTGGGCGTGTTCAGTGGACTATGATTTGGTACACTGGCTCCTTGGTATATACGTTTACTAGATTAAAAATATTAAGGTGGTCGGTGAATAATACTAACCACCTTTTGAGGCTTTATTTCACTATTCCTGAATGACCGGGGATATCTGCCAAAGGTTCAAATCTGCCACCTAAGTATTTGGCGAGAAACTCTTCTGCGATCGCAAAAAAGTGCAAGCGATTTTCTGGTCTGGCAAAACCATGTCCTTCATCAGGGTAAAGTACATATTGCACTGGCAAACCAGCCTGTTGCATGGCGTTGACAATTTGATCGCTTTCTGATTTTTTCACTCGCGGATCGTTTGCACCTTGACCGATGAGTAAAGGTTTTTGAATTCGGTCAGCAAAAAATAAAGGCGATCGCGATTTCAGAAACTCCTCTTCTGTCTCCAAGTTACCGACACGATGAGAAAGCATTGCCTTCAATGGTTCCCAATAAGGCGGTATAGTTTCTATCAGAGTAATCAGGCTACTCGGCCCGACAATATCCACACCAGCCGCAAATATTTCTGGTGTAAAAGTTAATCCTACTAGAGTGGCGTAACCTCCATAAGAACCGCCCATAATCGCAATCTTTTGTGGGTCGGAAATGCCTTGTTCCACCAGCCAATTAACACTGTCAATCAAATCATCGTGCATTTTACCAGCCCATTCCCGATTCCCAGCATTCAAAAATGCTTTACCGTAGCCAGTGGAACCGCGAAAGTTCACTTGCAGAACGGCATAACCCCGGTTAGCTAGCCATTGCGCTGTGGGAGAGAAACCCCAAACATCCCGCGCCCAAGGGCCGCCATGAACCAGCAGTACTGTTGGGAGATTCTGCGTAAGTATTCCTACAGGGGTTGTCAAGTAACTGTGGATAGTTAAGCCATCCCGCGCTTCGTAAGAAATTGGCTGCATTGAAGCTAACTGCAACGCTTCGAGTTTGGGTTGGTTGCTAAAAAGGAAAGTGCTAGTTTTGGACTCTCGGTTGTAGGCATAGTAATAAACTGGCCCATTGTCAGTTCTATAAGCTACTAGCCAGGTTTTATCTTCCAAGTCACGGCTAATTATAGAGAATTCTCCAGGACGCACCTTAGCGATTTCCTCAAAATCTGCGGCGATACTCTGGTCAATTACTTGCCATTCTTGTTTATCTTTGTAGAAAGAAACTGCTTGGATAACTCGCGTCAATGGGTGAATAATTATCCCCACGACATCATACTGTTCATCTTCAGCAATAACGGTTTCTTGACGGGTTTCTAGGTCAACAGCTAGCAGACGGTTGGCGTTAGCATCATGATTCCCTTGAATATAAAGGGTTTTACCATCATCTGAGAAGCTAACAGAATTACCTTCTTCTTCTGCTCCCCAGTGGCGGAGAATTTCCCACTTTTTATCTGATTTCTGCAATAAGAGGTCATAACCACCATCGCGTGTACTAGCTGTCGCTGCACGTATTTGAAAATCAGCGTCAGATGTCCAACTGATAATGTTACCGGGGTTATCAGTGTCGAACTCAACCGCACCATTTTTAAGGTTAATGCGGTAAACGTCAAACTTTTGGGGATTGTTCAAGTTCAACGCTACCAGCACTTGATCTGGAAATTTTGGTTCCAGTTCCACAAGTTCGGCCTTCACACCCTGGAATGGCGTTAAGTCACGCACAATCTTGGAGTGAATATTAACCAAGTGGAGATGAAAGTTCTCGTCGCCATCCGAATCCTGCATATAAATCAACTGGTCGGCGTTATAAGTCCAGAAGAAAATGCGGATACCGCGCTTTTTGTCGGCAGTTAGTATCTGGTCGTCTTCTTGTCCTATAATTCGCAACCATACCTGCAAGACATTTTTTTCATCAGGGGCGATATATGCCAAGTACTTGCCATCAGGCGAGAGTTGTGGGCTAGTTTTTTCGGGATTCCCAAACAGGATTTCGCGCGGAATCAACGGTGGTAGGGAGGGCGCTTGAGCAGATGACATCTTTTTATCCTCTACTTGACTACCCTATTGTCACTTGATGGTGAAAATGACAATTCATCCTATTGGATGAACCTAGTACCGTAAGGCGGAAGTCAACTAAGAGAGCAGGGGAAGCAGGGGAGAAGAGGAGCAGGGATAGCAAACCCCATACTTAAAAGTAGGGACTTGAGTATTGACACGTTGTGCCTCGCTGCAAGCAGTCTTGGCAAAAATCTTTTTCTTTTCCCCATAGAAGACAGCTAGGGGCTTGAAACCATTGCAGTTCGATACTCGTGAACGAGTCTTTTATACTCATTGACGGCAATTGTCGCAATGTCCGCAACGCAGGTTAGCTGCTTCTTTGTCAAAACCAAAGGCATTTAACAAAAACTGCCAACGACACTGCTTAATTGTTAGGTATTGCTGCATCTGTTTAACAGCGTGTAATTGCGTTGGTGGCTGATTTCCCGCTTTTTGCCCAATGCTGTAATGGAAAGGATCAAGCCAGTTTAGCTGACCGTTACTATGGAGTAAAGCCAGCGCCGTTGCACCTTCGGGAAATTGTCGAGTTACTGCATTCACTTCTCCCTGTTTTGGTAATTTTTTCACAAGTTGCTGCGCTATTTGTTGTTGCGATCGCATTTGTTCGTGAAAAAAATCCTGTCTTTGCTTATCCCCTGAATCTAACCACCCCGTAGGTTCACTCACCAACGTTAACGCCTCTGCCGGTTTCCCATCCCTTCCAGCGCGGCCAATTTCTTGCACATATTCAGATAACAGATGCGGCGCGTGAAAATGTGCCACCCAGCGAACGTCGCTTTTATTTATCCCCATACCAAACGCACAGGTACACACAACAAATGGTATTTTGCCACTTAACCAGCTTGCTTCTACTTCACGGCGTTCTGTTGCACCCAACCCTGCATGATAGCTAGCTGTAGCGTAACCCATCTCTGCTAACCATTGGGCTAAATCTTCGCTATCTCTCCGAGTGCGAACATAAACTAATCCCGATTGTTGCGGTCTATTTTGAATAAACTTTAATAATTGTTGTTTCCTACCTCGTGGTGTCCAAGCAATGCGAACGCTGGGATGCAAGTTCGGACGGTAAGGATTCAAGCGGAAAATCTCTGGTTGCTGTAATTGTAAAACTGTTTGAATAATTTTTTGGGCTGAAGGGTCAGCAGTAGCGGTAAAAGCGGCAATGCTGATTTTTGTTCCTGGTGGTTTTGATTTGAGCAATGCCGGACGCACCGCCCCTAATCTACGATAAGCTGGGCGAAAACTATCACCCCACTGCACTAAACAATGAGCTTCATCTAAAATCAAACCATTAATTTGCAATTGCGGGTGAGATAATCTTTCCCAAACTGGCGCACTGAGCAAAGTTTCGGGCGATAAATAAAGTAATCTTAGCTGTTGGCGTTCTAAAGCTTGCAGCGTTGCACGGCGTTGAGATGAAGATAATTCACTATGCAAAAGTGCTGCTTTTTGGTGGCTTTGTAGTAGTTCCTGAACTTGGTTTTCCATCAACGCCACCAAGGGCGAAACTACCAAAGTTAATCCTGTTTGTAGCAGTGCAGGAAGTTGAAAACAAATCGACTTCCCACCACCTGTGGGCATAATAATCAGCGCATCTTTTTGTGACAATAAACTGCTAACAATTTCTCCCTGTGGTGGGCGGAAATCTTCATAACCCCAGATTTGTTTGAAAGCAGCGAGGACTTCTTGCCAAGATTTTGTTGTAGGCTGATTCATAATCAATAACTATATGCACCTATATCATTGAATGCTGAATATAGCCTCTGTTATCCAGCTAATGGTTCAGTAATTTCATCATTTGACACTACAAAACCACTGACCCCAAGAATGAATTATAATTTTTTAACCTATTAAATAAAAGATGTAGCAAGATGAATGAAGAATTAAAACATCGATTTTACATCAACACTGATAAATCTAAATTAGATATTCAAATGATTCATGGTTTTTTGCAAACTTCTTATTGGGCTGAAAACATTCCGTTAGCTACTGTGGAAAAGTCAATACAAAACTCTTTATGTTTTGGACTTTATGAAGATAATCAACAAGTTGGCTTTGCGAGAGTCATCACCGATTATGCAACTTCTGCGTTGTTAAAAGATGTTTTTATTTTGGAGCCTTATCGAGGACAGGGTTTAGGAAAATGGTTTGTAGAATATATTTTGGAATATCCAGAATTGCAAGACGTTCAAAGGTGGTTGTTAGGCACAAAAGATGCTCATGGACTTTATCGACGTTATGGATTTAAAAATTTGACAGAACCAGAGAAAATTATGATGCGTTTAAATCCCAATGCTAATCAAGCTTAAGCGATGTTTAGTAAGCCATCAGGTGAAATTTGAGGAGTAAAGAAACGAACCACAGAGGTGCAGAGGGCGCAGAGTCAAAGAGCAAATCAGTGCGTAGGCGTAGCCCGCACTTCGGCTGCGCTCAGTGACCGTCGTAGACATCGCTAACCCACATTGACAGTTAGATTACAATCTTAGGTATAGTTTCTCTGACTGGAGTTGTTCATCGGGTGATTCAATCCGATTCAATGACAAAGCATACCAGACAAGTATTACTTAGTGCGCTCAAGGTGGTTGTCTTATGCCTGACACTGTTCCTACTATGCACAAGCAATAGTTGGGCGCAAATCACTACTGACAGCAAAATTGCTCCGCTGATTGAGAAGCTGATAGATAACGATGCCCACATCAGAAGCCTTGCAGCAGATGCATTAGTTAATATCGGTTCGGCAGCAGTGCCGTCTCTGATTGAGGCTTTGAAAAATCAGGATATTAATCTTCGCTGGCACGCCGCTTCGGTTTTAGGAGATTTGGGTGCAGAAGCAGCACCAGCAGTTCCAGCCTTAAGTGCGGCATTGCAAGATGAAGATGGACAAGTCCGCCTGTATGCCACCTTAGCTTTAGGAAATATTGGTACAGCAGCCAAAGCAGCAGTTCCATCGTTGATGGCGGCGTTACAAGACAAGGAGCAATTCGTTCGCATTTATGTTCCTTCTGCACTCAGAAAAATTGGTGTAGAAGCGAAAGTAGCTGTCCCAGTATTAACTGCTGCCTTAAAAGATAAGAACCCCACTGTACGTTACAATTCTGCCTACGCTCTGGGTGCAATGGGTACAGAAGCAGTATCTTCTGTCCCGAATTTAATTGCCCTGTTGAATGATAGCCAGTTCTACGTGCGTTTAGGTGCTATCAAAGGTTTAGGAGGAATAGCAGCAGGCTTTCAGGACAAAGCAAATGCTTTACCTACCTCCAAGTTGCAGAAAGTCATCTCAGACTTTGAGCAAGTATTGACAACTATACAAAAATACAAAGATAAATTCACAGAGACGGACATTAGGCTGATACGTCGCCCTCTCAATGCCCTGAAAGCAGAAAAAGAAACTCGCCTCTTTGATAGAGTTCTAGAATCGCTATTTAAGCATAAATTACTTTTGGGAATTGCCGCTTACCTTATCTTATTGCCTTCTATTTGGTTAATTCTCTTGCGAGTAGCCCCTTTATGGTTGTTGAAAATTAACAATGCCCTCAAACCTTACACAGATTTTTCTCTGCCATTTATCAGCGTTAATGTACCTCTGCGATATGTGCTATTTGTTGGCTGGTTTCATTACCATCCCAGAGTATTAGATGCGTGGGTAGCTAAATATATCAAAGCAGCCCGCGAACAATTTCCCAAAAAGGATACAGTTAACAGTCGCGCCTGTTACATTCCCATTCCCGTTGTTCTGGATGGTACAACAGTTCCCCAACTGATGAATGAGAATTTGCGCTCAACTTTTGAGAAACAACGTAGCTGTCTAGTAATTGGTGGGGAAGGGGGTGTAGGTAAAACCAGTTTAGCGTGTCGAATAGCTGGATGGGCAATGGCTGAGGATGAAGACCAACAACTCTGCAAACATTTGATGTTACCAGTGCTTTTAGAAGAAGAATTTCGGGTAACTGAAGGTAAGTCGCCGCTTTTAGAAGCCATCAGAGGACAGTTGCAAGCTGTAATTGATGAACCAGAGCCGATTTGTCAAGAATTACTATTACGTTTGTTAAGAAAGAAACGCATTCTAGTGATTGTAGATCGGTTCTCAGAAATGAATGCCACTACACGAGAAGCAATTGAGCCGGAGTCGCCAGAGTTTCCGGTGAATGCGTTGGTGATTACTTCCCGAATTGAGGAAAAGCTGGGGCGGGTTAATAAGACGATAATTAAACCTTTGCGTATTGAGGCGAATAAACTATCGTCCTTTATGGAAGCTTATCTCATGCAGCGAGGTAAACGCGATCGCTTTACTGACCAGGAATTTTTTGATGCTTGTAACCGTCTTTCTCTCATGGTCGGTCAAAATAATATCACTGTCTTGCTGGCTAAACTTTATGCTGAACAGTTAATCGCCAGTAAAGACGTTACATCTAATATTTCTGCGTTGCCAGAAAATATTCCTAATTTGATGCTGGGTTATATCAATGAACTCAATCGTGATGTTACAGACAATCAATTTGATGACCGTACTGTTCATCAAATTGCCAAAACCATCGCCTGGGAATGCTTGCAGCAAAGTTATCAACCAGGAACCGCCAAGCGTGCAGATGCTATTGCTGCATTAGCAGCTTTGGGTATTGATGACCCCGAAGCACACCTCAATTATCTGGAAAAGCGCCTGCATCTGATTCAAACTATCGGTTCTGCCAAAGACAGAATCCGTTTCTGTCTTGACCCTTTAGCTGAGTATCTTGCAGGTTGGTATTTAATCGAATTGTATGGCAATAACGATGGCAAATGGCGATCGCATTTTTTCAAAAAGGCAGACGATTTAGTTAAAACAGGCGCACCAGATGCCATCAAAGGCTTGTTGTTGGCAGTGCGAGATTGCTACTTATCTGAGGTTCAAGGTAGCAAAGAAACGGATTTTGTACCCCAGAAGTCGGGTAAACTGGCTGGGTTTACACCTTCAACCAATACACCAGCTACTACTGTGCAAACACGGATACCATAAACCAATACAGTTCAGTTAAGGCTAAAACTCTTTGCAAAAGTCAATTTTTTAACGAACTGCATAGACCCGGAGCGGCTTCCCGCAGGGTAGGACGCAGTCGCGCAGCGTCTCGTCAGAGAAGGACACAAAGAGAAGAAAGAAATGCTTAACCCAAGCGTATTGGACTATACAGCACTTCCGGCTGTTATGAGGTACAGTAGCAGCAATTAGCAAACCAGTTTCTTAAATGTTGAGGATTTATTA
>NZ_JACKZS010000216.1 GCF_014222285.1 Nostoc sp. UCD121 | reverse complement strand
AATTTATGGTATATTCAGAGAAACCTGGTTTATCAGTTTTATTTAAGAACGATTGGTATCTTAAATCAACAAAAAGTCTGGCTATCTTGATTAGTTTTTATACTTAAATAATAATCACTAAAAAATAGTAAATACGAGAAACTTCTGATTTCCGAATTTAGTTTTAAAATTCAATTTAATCACATATTTAAATCTTTTTTAATTACTAGAACTGCGGCTTTAGCACTAGAATTCTTGACAATATGAATGATGCGTTAGGCGGATAGCATCTATCTATAGGACTCATATATGATTTCTGAAAAAATTCAGTACAACTCAAAGAGCTTTCTTGACTGTCGCCTATTGCTTATTGCCTCCTACACAAATAAGTTTAGAAATCAAAGGCGCAGCGTTAGCGACGCAGGAGCGTCTGACTCGCTACCGCTTCGCTATCGGATTGCTATATATACTTAGACTTATAAGGAAAAAAGCGATGCCTGCTCTGTCTCTAAATAGCCAAAATTTACCATACCCTGATCCACTACACCCCATCATTGTCCACTTCGTAATCGCAATGGTGCTTTTTTCTTTCGTGTGCGATGTTCTAGGCTATTTCACCCATAACGTGCGTTTATTTGAGGTGAGTTTTTGGAATATGTTTGTTGCTGCGATCGCACTTTTCATCGTGATTATCTTTGGCCAGTTTGAAGCCGGACTAGCCCAAGCCCAGAAAGCAGCCCAGTCAAGGCTGAATTATCATACCGTCTTGGGTTGGTCACTGGGGGCGATTGTTGCGGCGATCGCAGCTTGGCGTTTTGTGATTCGCAAACGCAGCCCCCGAAAAGTACCACCAGCTTACCTTAGGGCTGCAACATTGTTAGTCTGCCTAGTATTTTTGCAAGTGTATTTGGGGAGTAAACTGTTTTGGGTGTATGGGTTGCACGTTGAACCTGTAGTTCAAGCCATGAAACAGGGAGTTTCACCATAAACCCGCAATAGTTTGGGTCTTTCTTTTCTCGCTTCTCTACCTTTGGCAAGCATAAAAAAATTCAAAATCCAAATATTTTCAGGAGTAATGTGATGAATCTATTTTTGCAAGAAATACCAGCCTCAGAACGTACCATAAAAACAATTCAAGAAACTCCAGCACCAGTCCAAGATCCATTAATTGCACGCGGGTTACAAAAAGAGCAATACGCTGGCATTATTGGCCTAGCGATCGCTCTGATTGCTGCTGTCGGATTTTTTAGTCAGAGAGTTGAATATGCTATTGCATTTGCTGTGTTCCTCAGCGCGATTTTGATAGCTTTGTTTTTATTCATTTAGTAAAGCTTTTATTATCTGATTTAACAAGATTTGTGAGGAATTTTATGAACAGCCCAGTTTATCAAACTGTGATTGTCAGCGGTGGTTTTGCGGAGCTATTTACAGCCTTACATTTAGCTCACGAACATTATTCTCGTTCTGTTATCTTGATTGATAAAGACCAGCGCTTTTGTTTTAAGCCGCTATTATATGAATATTTCGATGGTGAGATGTATACCTCTCAGGTAGTTCCGCATTTTTGGAACTACTTAAAGGTAGTAGAGTCATCTTTGTGTAAGATAGAGTGCAATCGATAGACTTACATCAATTGGAAGTTAAATTAGTATCGGGAAACTCCTGCAATTACAGCAATTTAGTATTAGCCTTGGGCAGCGTTACTGGGTATTATCAAGTTGAAGGTGCGAATGTAAATGCCTTTCCTTTCTAGACGCAAGCAGACGCGATCGCTCTTGAGCAAAATTTACGTAACTGTTTGCACAAAGCCGTCCAAACTGAAGATTCAGAACAACGCCTATATTGCTTGTAACAAGCACATACAGCAATTTGCTAGAAATAAACCAAATTATGTTAAGAAACGTAAATAGTCTTAGACTCCTTACTAATAAACGATGACAAAGGACAAATAACAGCCCTTCCCAGTTAGCTTTAATTGCGCTAACCTACTTAACAATGAAAATACTACAAATCAATACTCCTGTGAGTACGAAAATATGCTACCTAATTAATGGCATTTAAGTCTCTAATGTGAAGAATCATTTCTAGAACTGCTTACTTGGCAATTCACAGAGATAATTTTTTTACTTTGATACTGTGGATGCCCAAATATTTGAATATGTTTGTTAGTACTAAAATAAATCTCTCGTGTTTACCTGCTTTTACTAAGTCGAAGATATATAGTGCGATCTTTGGTTTGATATTATCAGCATCCTTACCTGGTGTTGCAGGGGCAGAAACTGTGATGCAAAAAGTAGCACGGACAGGAGTATTAACGGCAGGGACAAGTAAAGATGCTTTACCCTTTGCATATTCTGACAGTCAAGGAAAATTGATTGGTTATTCTGTGGATATGCTGACTTTGATCCAGAAGCAGTTAGAAAAAGAATTAGGCAAGAAAATTCAACTTAAATTAGTTGGAGTTACCCCAGCAGAAAGAATTCCCAAGATAATTAACCGACAAGTTGATATTATCTGTGATGCTAGTAGTTTTACTTGGGAACGAGATAAAAAGATTGATTTTTCAATCAGCTATGGTGTTACAGGTACTCAAATTTTAATTAAGAAGGACAGCAATTTAGGTTCGCCTGAATCTCTCATTAACAAGCATGTGGGTGTGCTGGCTGGAACTACCAACGAAGAAGCCATCAAGCAGGTACAAACCCAAGCTAAACTTGTATATTTTAAGACTAGAGCAGAAGGATTTGCGGCTTTGGAAAAGGGCAAAATTGACGCTTTTGCATCCGATAGCATTATTTTAGAGGGATGGTTACAAACAGCAAAAAATCAAGATAGTTTTGCGATCGCACCTCCTCGCCCCTATTCACGAGAAGGAATTGCTTGTATGGTTCCTGAGAATAACTCTAAATTCCTCGATTCAGTGAACTATTCTCTCGTCAAGTTTATGCAAGGGTTTGTCAACGATAACCCCAAATATGTTGCGATTTTTGACCGTTGGTTTGGTTCTCAAGGTGTTGTATTTCTAAATCGAGACTTACGTGATTTAGCTGTGGAAAGCATGCAATTGATGATAGAGTTTCACGAAGATATTCCCCAGAAAGATTTGTAGGTTGTAGTTAAGCTAACGCACCTACATATTGCAATATTTTTGGTGTAGAGTAGACCGTCATTTGTCATTAGTCATTTGTGTTTACCAAGGACAAAGTATAACCTCACCAGTTGATGTGCAATCTTATTTGCGTAACAGCTTAGTATTGATGGTGAAGAAACTTAGAGGATATTAGACCTCTGGCAAAACTCTTTTATAGTTGTGAATCCAATGTCATAGTTTTAACTGGTAAGGTAATGATAAACTCTGTCCCTTGCCCCAGTACAGAAGTGCAGGTTAGATTACCACCGTGAGTTTCTTCGACAATTTGCCGAGCGATCGCCAACCCTAACCCAGTCCCTTTACCAACAATTTTTGTAGTAAATAAATGGTCAAATATTTTTTCTTTAACTTGTTCACTCATTCCCTTACCATTATCAGCGATGGCAATTTTAACTAGATGATTATCGACTGAGGTTGTAATTATAATTTGGTTAGGAGTTTCTTGAATTTCTGCTAAACTCCGACCAATAATCGACTCATCTAAAGCATCAATCGCATTTGCCAAAATATTCATAAACACCTGATTAAGCTGCCCTGGAAAACATTCAATTTGAGGTAAATTATCGTAGTTTGTGACAACTTCAATAGCAGGGCGTAGTTCATTAGCCTTTAGACGATGTTTCAAAATTAAAATTGTGCTATCAATGCCTTGGTGGATATTGAAAGGCACTTTGTAATCTTGATCTGCACGAGAGAAAGTTCTTAAACTGGTGCTGATTTTTTTTAACCTGTCACACGCCATAGACATTGAATCAATCATCTTGGGCAAGTCTTCTAAGGTATAATCTAATTCAATTTCGACTGCATGCTCTTTGATTTGATCGTTCTTGTTGAGTGAAGTTTCTTGATAGAGTTTCAAGTGTTCGATAATATCAGCAATAGTGGGTTTAGCTTGTTTAAGACTGGCAGCAATAAAACCGAGAGGATTATTCATTTCGTGAGCGACACCAGCAACTAAGTTACCCAGTGCAGACATCTTTTCACTTTGGACTATTTGTAATTGGGCATTTTGTAGATCGTTTAGCGCTTGTTGCAAATCAAGTGATTTTTGCTGTAAAGTAAGTTCTGCCTGTTTGCGTTCGCTAATATCTCGCATCACAATTACTGCACCAAGTTTGTTTCCTAAAGAATCGACGATCGCTTGTCCGCTTGCTAACAAAATTCTCTTAGAACCATGCTTGGGCGCAATTACCATTTCTGCATTTTCAACTATTTCCCCTTGCAAGGCGCGAAACAAAGGAATTTCTGTTGTTGATAAGGGTGTTTGACCATCAGCTTGATAGAGATCGAAGTGTTGTGCCCATTGCTCTGGCGTTAATGATTCTATCGGTATGCCATGAAACTCACGAGTTGCGTTATTGAATAAGATCAAATTTCCATTAGGGTCACAAACAACAATCCCATCTGTAATATTTTGAATAATGGCATTCAAGAACTCTCGTTCTTTGGCTAGAGATGCTTCGGCCTGTTTACGTAAGCGAAGCTCGTCGTAGACATCGCTAATATCAATTACCACCCCATCCCATAAGATTGCACCATCGGCTTGCCGCTCTGGCCGAGCCGCAGATTGAATCCATTTTACGGCTCCTGAAGGCATGATAATGCGCCATTCTTGCTCAAATGGTGTCAGAGTTTGGGCAGAGTAAGCGATCGCTTTTGCAATAGCTGGTTGATCGTCAGGATGATTCATAGTGTAAAGGCTGTGTATCCCTGCCATCACTAACTCTGGCTCTAACCCATACAAGTCCAAACAGCCAGAGCTAACGTAGGGTGTTGAAGTTGAACCGTCGGCTGCCAAACGGAATTGGTACACCATCCCAGGAATATTGTTCGCCAAATTTTGGAAGCGGATTTCACTAGCCTGTAATTTTGCTAGAGATTGCGTCAACTGTTGAGCATAGTTTTGGGAATTTCGATAAAGTCGGGCATTCACCAGAGAAATTGCCGCTTGAGCGCAAAGCAAGTTTAGCAGTTCGACGCGATCGCTTGTAAAGGCTCCAGCTGCTAGGTTATTTTCCAGATACAATATACCCAGCAACTTCCCCTGATGTAATATTGGGCTGCACAAGATGCTTTTGGGCTGCTGTTGCTGAATATAAGGATCGTTGATGAATTGAGGATGCACTGTGGCATCAATAATTACTGTTGGTTTTAAGCTGCGTTTGACGGTATTAATTAAGCCAACTGGCACATCCTGAGAGTCTTCAATGGGTTGTGGATTCAGCAATCTTGGGTAAAAATCAATATGAGTAATTCCCTTTTTGTTCTCTACAGATACGATACCAAGAGAAAGCTGTGCTAATGCCTGAATTAGCAAATGGCCTGATTCTAAAAGCATGAACACACACTTATCTGCTCCGGCATTTTCAATGACGATATGCAGCAATACTGAAAGCAGTTTTTCCAGTTCGATTTCGCTAGATAGGGTTTGGGAAGCTTTGAGAATGCTAGCTAAATCTAGAGCAACAGAAATGCTGCTACTACTGGAATTGGCAGAACTGGTGGAGGTGACACTCCCCAAAGCAAAGATAGTTTCGTTAGTTGAGAGAGGAGAAGGACTTTGCTGAAGAATGGGGGCGAGTAATTGGGGATAGCGTTTTTCTAGATCGACGACTTTGGCTTTCGCACCCCAACGAGCATAACCATAGTAGGCTTGAGTCATGTATGACTGAGCAATCTGCTCTTTGCCCCAGTCGAGGTAAAATTTGGCGGCTAATTCATTGGCTAGTGCTTCTTCTTGAAGATAGCCTTGTTCTTTGGCTCCAATGATAGCGCGATCGTAACATTCAATTGCTTCTGCCCGATTGCCCAAAACTCGATAACGCTCGGCTTCCACCAAATCAAATTTGTGTCGAAAATTCATTGGCGCATGGGTAGCCCAGTAGTTAAGTTTTTCTTGGTTAGCAGTAATGCATTCTTTCATTTGCTGCTGTTCTAGGGCTGAGAGTTGCTCAAACCATGCTAGTTGAGCTAAAGAATCATAGAAATGAAAGATAGGTACATATAAAAAAGCAATAATAGCGTCTAAATATTGTCTCGCTTGCCTAGCCTGTTCTAGGGCTTGTTCAAACTCGGAAAACAAATACGATACAACCAGTTTGTTAATCCATAGCAATGCTAATCCGGTGCGATCGCCTGCTGCTTCATGTAATGGAAGTTGATGCTGTTCATTGTAGGCTGTACCACTCAACACCACAACATCATCCGCTTCTCCCATTAAATTCAGCAAAATTTGTCGAATCAATTGGGAATAGTTCAGAGCTAGATTTTGCTTCAGGTGCTTGAGCGCTTCACAATAACCAGTAACTTCTGGCTCTAGATGTGTTAAATTTTGTCCTGCAAAATAGGAATAAAAACCGTAATTATACGCAGAATAACCCGCGAAAGCCAAATCGCCTACATCTAAACAACTAGAATAGGCAGTCTGCAAGGGTTGTAATAAATCCCGCAGGTGCATTTTCCAATGCCTTGTGTATAAATACACTAATAATAAAGTTTTCCCTTTCAATTCGGAATTTTGATAACGCGATCGCAGGTCGAGGGCTAACTGACCAAATTCATAACCTAATTCTACGTTTCCGAATACACCACACATCAATATTCCATAAGAGACATAGCTAAAAGTCGAGGTTGATTCATTACCATAGACGACAGATAAATAAACCTTTTTTAAAATCACCAGTAAATAAAGCTGTGGCTGGGACAGATAAACGCAGGGTGCTACTGATGTCAAAATTCGAGCTGCTGCCAGGATGTTTGCATCCCTTGCATCGCTGAGGTTGAGCAACTCGGCAGGGAATCGCTCTCCAATTACATCTAAGACGGTACTGAAGGCCACTGCCACATCTTCCTGGGTAGGCTCTGTAGGTAGTTCCACTCCCAATTGCTTCAAAATGGTAAGTGCTGCTGCGATCGCTTCGGCAAAATAACCCTGAGCAGTGAATACCTCAATTTTCACCTCATAGACGCTGATTTTATCTAATGGAGTTTTGGCGTGATTTAGGACAAGATGGGCATTGGCTGCCATTTCCTCTAAATCACCGCTCAGATAGGCAGCTTCTGTGGCAACTTGATGGAGTGCTAGGGTTAACTCATACTGATGCTGCCAACTGTTTTGGGCGAGTAACCCAATGCCCACCTGGGCATATTTGCAGGCAGCAGTGTATGCGATCGCTGCCTTGGCCTTGCGGCTTGCCATCAGGTTAAATTGCGCTAATGCTTGACGTTCTGCGGGTTGGGTAATCAATTCAGCCGCAACGTTAAGTTGACCAACAATTTCAAAAATGCGTTCTTCCCGGTTGCTTTCGGGGGTATTACTCAGGAGTAACTGGCCAATTTTTAGATGAGTTGCCTGTTTTTTCTCCTCTGGGATGAGAGAATATGCCGCTTGTTGGACGCGATCGTGCAGAAATGTGTAAACACAGGAACCAGAATCCAGAATCTCCAAGTCAGAAGAATCTGTTCTTGCTTCTGACTCTTGATAAAACTTATAGACATCACAATGTGGTAAAACTAACCCTTCTTGCAACGCTTTCCACAAAACTTCTGCTGTTTGGGTTGGAGACTGTTCAAAAACGATCGCCAATGTCGCCAAATCAAATTGATTACCGATACAGGCTGCCAATTTTAGAACTTCCTGAGTTTCGAGCGGCAACTTTTGTAGTTGAATTGCCATAAACTCAACGACATCATCCGTTAAAGAAAGCGATGTCTGAAGACAAGCTGCCGTGCGTCTGGGTACTTGCGCCACATCACACTGCCACAAACCTGTATCCCAATCAAAGGTAATTCGTCCATCTTCATGTAATGCCTTGAGAAACTGGGTTGTAAAAAACGGATTACCTTTGGCTTTTTGATAAACTAGCTCGGTTAATGGTAGAGCAATTTCTGTTGAATAACTCAATGTATCGGCAATCAAACGATTCACATCTGTTTGACTCAAAGGATCTAATGTAATGGTGCTGACGGTGACTCCCTTCTCAATTTCTTCCAGGGCTACCATTAAGGGATGAGCCGCAAACACTTCATTATCACGGTATGCACCAATAATTAATAGATAACCCTTTAAGGTTTCACCCATTAACAGCCTCATCAAATTCAGAGATGCCAAATCTGCCCAATGCAAATCGTCGAGGAACACTACTAACGGATGCTCTCTTGTAGCGAATACCTGAATAAATTTCACAAACAGCAGATTGAAGCGGTTCTGTGCAGCACTTCCCGATAATTCTGGTACTGGCGGTTGCGTGCCAATAATCCGTTCTAATTCTGGAATCACTTCAATGATCACCTGTCCACTCTCAGAAATTGCGGACAGAATTTTGTTTCGCCACTGTTCCAACTGGGTGTCGCTTTGGGTGAGCAACTGTCCCATCAAATCCCGCAAAGCTTGCACAAAAGCAGACAGGGGAATATTGCGGTTGAACTGGTCATACTTTCCTTTGATGAAGTAGCCGTTCCAGCGAACGATCACCTTATGCACTTCATTCACCACGGCAGTTTTACCAATGCCAGAGAAGCCAGCCACCAGCATTAGTTCCACTGCACCATTGGCAACCCGCCCAAATACCTCCAGTAAGCTTTCTATTTCCTCCTCTCGTCCGTAGAGTTTTTCCGGGATGAGAAAGCGATCGCTGATATCGTGCTGTCCTAAATCAAACCATGTGTGTTTACCTGTTTTTCGCCATTGTTCTAAGCAAAATACTAAATCATGTTTGAGTCCCGTAGCACTCTGGTAGCGGTCTTCGGCATTCTTTGCCATCAGCTTGCAAATGATCTCTCCCAACATCAAGGGGATTTCTGGGTTGAGATTACAGATAGAGTCAGGCTGTTTGGCGATATGACAATGTAACAACTCCATCGGATTGTGAGATGTAAAAGGCAGTTGTCCACTCAGCAGTTCAAAGAAAGTTACACCTAATGAATAAAAGTCGCTGCGATAGTCAATGCCTCGGTTCATCCGTCCAGTTTGCTCTGGCGACAAATAGGCTAGGGTTCCCTCCAGTCCGTTGGGACTTTGAATTTCCTGGGTTTCTCGTGGTAGCAGCGAGGCAATACTGAAGTCAATTAGCTTAATTTTTTTGGTTTCAGGATGAATCAGGATATTAGCTGGCTTGACATCTTTGTGAATGATGCGCTGTTGATGCAACTGGTGTAAAGTGTCTATCAGTTGCAAGGCAATGGGTAGGAATTCATCTAAGCTCAGTGGTCGTCTTTGGGTAAATTGCCGCAAGGAGATGCCACCAAAGTCTTCCATAACTAGGGCATAGCCATTGTGATGGGGTTCTAGGCTGTAAGGTTTAATGATGCTGGGAATATCTAGGTTTTTAGCGATCGCATATTGGTTGCGAAACTGTACTAATTCGCTAAAACTTGGATATTCTCGTTTTAAGAGCTTGATGACGACTGGTTGGCGTTGGCGAAGCCCACCGAAGGTATCGCATTCTCGTATTGCCCGATACACTTGAGTCCGAGAACCAGAATAAAGTTGCTCTATAATTTGGTAGCCAGCGATCCTTACAGTTCCATCAACTTTTGCACTCATAAATTTTTACCAGAATTCCTTGTCTAACGCTAGAATTCCCCAGACAGTATCTTCCTTAAATTATATTTTATATCAGTATCAAAAAGAACCATTTTTTATTGAGTATTAAGTATTGGGTAAGTTTTTTATACTCGTGAAGAAGTCTTTATTTTAAATAAGGGGCTGCATCCGCAGCAAAGCTGCTAAATCCAGAGAGGCGAGGTGTTGATAAGCTCGATCTATAAAACGCTTGCCCCTAAGAAAACCTGTATTAGCTCCGGGACAAATGTACCTGAGAGTTTCTGGTGTAAAATGTTCTAATAATAACTGAACACTGTTGATTTGTCGTGGCCAGTGAAAGGTTTTAGTTATCCGTAATGGTACTGCGTCGCCCTTCTGATTAGGAACCAAATGGCGACCAGAAAACAATATACCTCCAAGCTTACTGTAGTATAGGCACGATGATCCGGGAGAATGACCTGGTGTCCAAATAATTTTGACTGCGGCATCAAGAGTAAATTCTTGACTAAAGGTAGTTACGGGTAAGCCTGGTAATAAATAAGCTTCTTGTTCTTGCATCAAAACTTCGCAATCCAAGGCTTTTTGAATTTCAGCAGTTTTGCCTATAGCGCCTCGATGGGTGATAAATAACCAACGCACGCCTCCATGCGCCGCTAAAAAGTCTTGATTTGTTTGGTCTAGGGCAGGGCAATCTATGAGGATATTGCCTTCATTTCTTACAATAAAATAAGAGGTTCCCCCTAATGTGTCCCGATTGGGTGAGAAAGCAAAAATGCTATCTTGTGCGAAGTCCGATTGCAAGGAACTTCCGCTAGGAATTTCTTGAGGAAAGACAGCCCGTGGTGGCTTAGTTGTATGACTTGGCTGTTGAGGTAAAGCGCACATAATCAAAGAACCGAAACTGAGGAGTTGTGGACAAGCTGTTTACAGTGTAGAAATTCTGAAGAATTGAACTGTAAGCATCTGAAAAAATTGGGATTTGAGGTCTGCCTCGTAGTTAATGCTATGGTGCTGAAGCTACTAGGTAGGGCGTTTTGTCAAAATTACTGAAGATAACATGGCATTTTGGTTTCTGTTTATCCTCCTACTGGGGCTAGCTACTTATGTAATGGTGCAGCACAGTGTCGCTCACATCACTCGAACGCCAGTATGGTTGTTGTGGCTGGTTTTAATGACACCAGCATTGTTGTTAAGTGGATGGACACTTATATATGGGGCAAAACAACCTCCGCCACCAGCGCTGATTGTTTCGTCGTTATTTGTCTGCACAGTGTTGTACTGGATATTGTTTCTAGGGGGGCGGCGAGTGCCAAGAGATACACAAACCGAAGTTACAGCCCAAGCCTCAGAATCACAGCCAATTATCCAGCCTACCCCAGAACCACTAGTGCGTCCCATTGAGCCAACAGAAGAAACTCAACTGCGAAATTGTTTTCCTTGGTCTGTATATTACGTTCAAAATATTGAGTATCGACCACAAGCCGTAATTTGCCGGGGTCAGTTGCGAACTAAAGCCAGCAACGCTTACCAGCAGATTAAGACTAATATTGAAGCACAATTTGGCGATCGCTTCGTGTTGATCTTTCAAGAAGGTTTAAATGACAAACCTTTCTTTGTGCTAGTTCCTAATATTCAGGCTGCTAAAGAGAGAAATACACCCCGACGCGACCAAGAACGCTTAACTAGACCAGGATTAGCACTTCTACTACTAGTAGCGACTTTGATAACTACTACCTTGGTGGGAGTGGAAATTGCTGGTACTTCTCTTCCGCCTCTATGGGAAATTGGCTCTTTGCTCAAAGTTCTATCTAACCGAGATGTCCTATTCAAAGGATTACCTTATGCTTTAGGGTTAATGACTATTTTGGGTATTCACGAACTTGGGCATTATTTGACTGCTAAATTCTACAAAATTCGCTCGACGTTGCCTTACTTTATTCCAATGCCTTTCTTTTTGGGAACTTTTGGTGCATTTATTCAGATGCGTAGTCCCATTCCCAACCGCAAAGCATTATTTGACATTAGTATCGCTGGGCCGCTTGCAGGCTTTATTGTTACCTTGCCATTATTAATATGGGGCTTGGCTCATTCTGAGGTGGTTCCCCTGATTGAAGAAAAAGCCCGATTTTTGAATCCTGATGCCCTTAATCCCAAATATTCCATCTTACTAGCGTTATTATCGAAGCTAGCCTTGGGAAGTCAGTTAACAGCAAAATCAGCCCTTGATTTGCATCCAGTTGCAGTAGCTGGTTTTATCGGATTAATTGTGACGGCCTTAAATTTAATGCCTGTGGGACAACTTGATGGAGGTCACATTGTCCATGCAATGTTTGGACAACGAGTTGCGATTATGATTGGTCAAGTGGCTCGCCTCCTCTTGCTATTACTTTCGTTAATCCGGGAAGAATTTTTGATGTGGGCGATTATCTTATTATTTATGCCGTTGATTGATGAGCCTGCACTGAATGATGTCACTGAATTGGATAACAAACGTGATATTTGGGGATTACTGGCAATGGCTTTGTTGATTGTAATTATTTTGCCATTACCGCAAGCGATCGCTAACTTTTTGCAAATTTAAAAAGTATCAACGCAGGCATAAAAATATATCTAGATTTTTCCCAACTATGGAATTAACCATAGCTTGGTATTTTTTATTGAAACAGAAGTCAGGATTCAGGATTCTTTTTCACTAAACTTTCGCGCAAGAATCAATTTTGAAAGCTGCAATGCCTGTGGCGGGCTATGCCTACGCTGAAATGGTTATAAAGAACAAGCGTGCTACAGCTTATGGAATTTTTAGCACTGGCTAGGGTTTATCCTGGTTTTTAAACCTCATCTATGTTGAAACCTAGGGGTTTTTTAAAGATATATTTATGTAGGGCTTGCTGAAAAAGTCGTATTTAAGCCAGATCAAGAATCAATTAACAATGCTTGTAAGTGAAAATATAATTTA
>NZ_JACKZS010000215.1 GCF_014222285.1 Nostoc sp. UCD121 | reverse complement strand
AATCAGATGAAGTTAAATCGCACCAGGCTTAAACATGTTCTCAAAACACTTTATGGTTAAACTAAAATGCTCATTTAATACGTAATTAAATGAAGATTAAGATATCTTTCTAAGCTCGTTACGAACAAATTAATCATTTTTTTTATGAAATGTATAGTTAATAAATAAGTTTTGTCAGGCTCGGTTTAAAAGCCTTAAACAGCTTCCAATTGGATGCCGTCAAAATATGGATGTGGGGAGTGAATATGGTGAGAATAATTTTTTCTCGCCAGAAAGATTATGTGGTAGCGAGTCATGAATAGACAGGACTCATCCAGGGGAGACCTGAGACAGACATCTCAACGATTAGAGTGGGAAAAGAGCCTTATGCCTTATACAATTCCTAACAACAGTTGCGTTGGATGTGACAACTGCCGCCCCCAATGTCCTACGGGTGCAATCAAAATAGAGGACAATGAATATTGGGTTGATCCTGGTCTTTGTAATAATTGTGAGGGCTATTATTCCGAACCGCAATGTGTAATAGCTTGTCCAACTAATTCTCCCATTCCTTGGCAGGCAAAAAAGGGAAGATGCAAAGTTGAACCAAGAGATGCTAGCAGCTTAGACTTGTTTTCTAACGGCAAGAATAATCCATTTGCTTCTGCGATCGCAATTTGGGAAGCGTGTAATGTACTAGGACAACGCACATCGCTACATTGGGAAACCGATGAAGACGGGTATTTATGTTATAGCCGACAAGTCAATCAAGGACGAGGTGCGATCGCCTTTCACATCCAAGATCCATTCCAAGTTAATGACAAAGCCACCGATATAGCAGCAATTGAAGGGCTTGATATCAGAGCCGCTTGCATACATCTAATTTTTGCAGGTTATGCTACAGCTTTAGATCAACCTTGGGAGCAAGAATTTGCGATCGATGAACGACAAATTGAGAAATATTTGGGGATGGAGAAACGCAAAGACTTGAGCAAAGCTGCCAAGCTAGCCTTAATGAAAAATCTTGTCCAGCAAGCTTGCTCTCTAATTATCTCCATTAACTGGCCCCAACAAGGTCGAATTAACGGACTCTCTGTTACAAACAGTCGCTTATGGCACTTAGTAGATATTCAGCACCACTTTCAAGAAGACAATCACGGATGCAAACATCTGATTGGGTTAACTTTTAAAGTCAAAGCAGGCTTATGGGCGCAATATTTCTTAAACAAACAAGCGTGTAAAGAGCGAACTGCATTCTATCAATATGGTAGTCTTCCTAAAACGCTGCTAACCACAGTTATGAGCATTTGGCAGCAACATGAAGGCGCAGTTCGGTTAATGCTGTGGTTGCTGTTTAAAACCAAAATGGGCAAAGAACAACGCATTACCATTCCTACCTTGCTGCGTATTGCTTACGGTGAAGAAAAAGTTGCCCTTGCATCCAGACAACGTGAAGAACGCAAACGTCTACTGCGAACCTTTGAAAGCGACTTGGAAATTCTCAATCACTATGGAATGAAGCCGCTTTTCGATCCAGTTACTTACCCACCAGAAATTCAACCTTTGTGGGCGAAATTAATTGATCTTCCAGAAGATCCAGATGAAGCATTAGAATTTTGGACTAACGACGGTGGTTCTGAAACTCGCCTCACAGACACAGGCCCCCGTGGTAAGTGGAATCTGTTAATGAATGCGCGGATTTTAGCTTTTGAACTCCCACCAGAATGGGAACAGCAAATCTCAGAATCGGAAAAAAAGCAACGGCGAACTGCTAAAGCCAAAAAGAAGCCCAAAGCTACAAACGATTTACTAGGTGAACAGATTTTGCAGGCGCGAAAAAATTTGAATCTTTCTCAAAGAGAATTGGCAAAACTCACAGGTAAAAGCCAAAGCTGGATTCGAGATATCGAAAATGGTCGTTTAAAAGCCAAATTAGAAGACCAAGTACTATTACGAAAAGTCTTAAATATGACTTCATCTTGATTTGGAATTTAAACGCAGAGGGACGCAGAGGAAAGCACAAAGGGACGCAAAGATTTTATTAAGAATTTGTGCAACGTTATACTAAATATAGTATTTAATTAATTCGTAGCGAACTAAACTTAGCAATACTCTGCGTTACTCTGCGCTTCCCTTAGCGTCCCTCTGCGTTTAAAAATCATCCATTTCTATGTACTATAACTCATCACCTTACTAGAGGTAATCCAAAAACTACCAACAGCATATTTAGTAACTACCAACTCTCGTGTAGCATTGCATGAACTTTTGAGTTGTTGAGTCTTGGTTTCATCTTTCACAAGTTTAGCCTGGTAAGTGTAGAAAGAACCACAAGGTTGTTCAAAACTAAGTTCAGCTAAGATTGTACTATTATCTAAACTTTGCTCTAAAATTTTACCTGCAACTTTGTAATTAAACCAATCCCACCCTTTATAAAGAATTAACTCTCTTTCCAAAACCTGAAGTGCAGTAGGTAGAATTCCCCAGCCTCGATAGACTTTATGTAAACATTGAATATCACCAGTACGAGTCAAAATCGATCTAAATGAATCTTGATCGAGACGACCATAGTATCTTCCTTCTGGCAAATCTATAACTGTTGGTGCAAACCGATGGCCACCAAAGTGCGATGATTTCCAAATTCGCACATTATCTAAGCACAAATCAGCATTTTTCGCTGTTACATGAAAGTAAAAAGGAGCGCCATATCTAGCACAACACTTATCATGGCTACCGTGGGTACAAATTAAAATGTCTCTAGTTGTACTAGTTTCTACTTCAAAATTAGAATCGATACCCCATATCCACTTTTGGACAACTCCTGCTACTTGCTCAATATTTGCTAGCTTAAACTCTTGCTTATGGTATCCATTACTTAACCCCTCTTCTTTTTGATAAATTAAAAGCGTAGTGTGATTTACTTTGTGTGAAACATCATTAGCAATTAAAAGAAATCTAATCGGTAATTTAGCACGCTTTACTTCCTCTACCAAAATCCTCAAATTCTGAGGCACCCATTTGGAATTTAAGGCTTCTGATGTCCAAGGTAAAGGACACTCAACTAAAATATAAGTTTGATAATTGGTGGCGCTACCAATAACATCTTCTCCTACTTGCCGTGAATCGTCAGAACAAAAAAAAGTATTCATCTCGCTGTACTCATTAGCATATTTTATGGACAAAAGGTATTACCAAATACATTTGTGTTCTTCACTACAATATCCTTGGCTAAAAAGGATAAAAAAGAACAATATTCATTTCCCTATTAAAATTAGGTAGCCACTTTATAACATCATTATTCATCGAGGTCTTTCCGGTTAATAAATTCTCCACAATAAAGATAAATAGTGTCAAGATAGATTTTTCCGTATGAGCGACGTTAGTTTTGTATCTAGTTTTATTGTTATTTGGTATTTTATAAATTTTCACTTGCTGAAACTCGGTTTTTATGAACTTGCTTTCTTGGGTAAAATTAAATAAATTCAATCTTGTACATAAACGCAAACCTACTTGGAGAGTTACCAAGGATTAACTTGCTGGTAATATCAATGTAGCCGATACTACAACCAAAAACATTGCTGGCAATAAGATACTTGTTTAAAGTTTTGCTGAAGCTATTTATATAGTTAGTTAGCAATCCTGTTTTTACATATAAAAATCTAGTCTTTTGTTTTTCTTGTAAAAAAAATATTCCTAAAGAGCGATGCGGAATCACACAATAGAAGTTCAAAAACTTTTCTTCCCTATTTGCTTTTAATATATCTATAAATTTACACATATTGCGAATAATTCTCAATTAAATTGGAAAAATAAAAACAACCAAAATAGGGATAAATCCTTTAGTGTCCCATATTTCATGCGTGATAAATCAATGTTGAAAACTAGCGACCAATTATTAACAGCGTCACTGAGATCAACATGAACAAACTTGTTATTTACCTTCTTACCTAATCTAACTTTCTGAAGCTCATGTCAGAGTTTGATGATAGGCATCTGATTTGACTGTAACTGAACTCAATAATAAATGCAAGTATTTGAGAATCTTTATAGTTTCAATTAAGGTAAATGGGCATTTTATAGTAGAAATACCTCACTTTAACAAGTATTGATTTTTTCAATACAATAGATAGAGTTTTGCAATTGTGACAAATTCTTGCCAGTAGGGTAATCCAAATATCTGTGGCTATGGCGATCGCATATTTCTACTTCCATGCAGAATTGAATCATTTTTTACCACGGCATCACAAGCAGGTGAAAATATCTCATTTTTTTGAGGAGAAAGCTTCAATTAAGGACATGATTGAGTCGTTAGGTGTCCCTCATCCCGAAGTTGATTTTATAAATGTTAATGGTAAATATGTAAATTTTTCTTACATAGTTGCGGATGGAGATGCTATCAATGTTTATCCAATTTCAGCTAGGAGTGTGATTATACCAAGCATTTCTGTTTTGCCAAAACCGCTCAGTATTATCCGCTTTGTTTTAGATATTCATTTGGGGAAGCTGGCGACATCGTTACGACTTTTAGGTTTTGATACTTTATACCGCAATGACTACGAGGATGATAATTTAGCCAAAATATCCTCTAGCCAAGGGCGGATTATCTTGACTCGTGATAAAGGTCTATTGATGCGTAGTTTGGTAACGCATGGGTATTACGTAAGAAATACTAACCCTCAAGAACAAATTATAGAAGTACTACAACGCTTCGACTTATTTAAATTAATTGCACCATTTAAACGGTGTTTGCGTTGCAATGGATTATTAGAATCTGTAGATAAGCAATCCATTATTGAACAAGTGCCAGAAAAAGTGCGATGCCTACGGCGGCAAGCTACGCAAGTTAATGAATTCCAGCGTTGTCAAGACTGCGATCGCATTTATTGGAAAGGTTCCCATTATGAACGATTGCAACAGTTTATTGATGGAGTACTCAATTCACAAAAAGGTGAGTAAATATTTACCCAGCTGAGATATTCCCACTAATTATTTGACTACCCCCGATTCTGGGATCTCCATCTTCACGATTCAAATCATCATGAGCTGGATTTAGCTTACTCTCTCCACTAACTTCTTCTGGTTCAATGGGATCTGCCTCTTGAGCTTTATCTATATCAAGAGAGCGAGGAGTTTCTTTAGCATGAGAGAAATCGATCAATGGATCGGGTTGCTCAGTATTCATGAGTTGCTAAATAATAGTGTAGTTTTTTCTAGTGTTAAATGTATCTTGAGTGCAAACATCTTTCTTTAGAAAGAAACTACGTTGTGTGATGGCATAAGAAAAGGTGAGTGAATGACATTAATTTTAGCTCTCGATTTTGGCGGCACTAAGCTGGCGGCAGCATTGGTAAATATTGGTTCGAGAAAGTGGTTGCATTATGAACGTCGTCTCTCGCCAGCCAATGCAGATGCTAGCACTGACTTGGAAATTATGCGATCGCTCATTTACTCGCTGCTAGAAGACGCAAAACCTGCTGCGATCGGTGTCAGCTTTGGCGGCCCGGTTGATGCTTCCACAGGGACGGTGCGACTATCTCATCATGTGGCTGGCTGGGAAAATATTCCTCTCAAAGCTTTGTTGGAGGATGAGTTTGGCGTTTCTGTTGGTGTAGATAATGATGCCAATATCGCTGCTTTGGGTGAACACCGCTTTGGTGCGGGTCAGGGATACGATAGCTTGTTTTATATAACTGTCAGCACTGGTGTGGGTGGTGGTTGGATACTCAACGGTAAGCCTTGGCGGGGTGCTAGTGGGATGGCTGGCGAAATTGGACATATTGTTGTAGATCCGGCTGGGCCAGTGTGTTTATGTGGGAAGCGGGGATGTGTGGAACGTTTGGCTTCGGGGCCTTATATGGCGCAAAATGTTAGGGAAATTTTGGAAAACGAACCGCCAAGTCGCCAAGTACGCCAAGGAGGAGAGATTTTGAGGGGTTTGGTGGGGGATAATTTAACTTTGCTGACGGGGCAGTTGGTAAGTGAGGCGGCGGCTGCTGGGGATGATTTGGCGAAGGAAGTTTTGCACAAGGCTGCTTGGGCGCTGGGTGTGGGTATTGGTAATGTAGCGAATTTGATGAATCCGCAGCGCTTTGTGTTAGGAGGCGGTGTGACGAAGGCGGGGGAGGATTTTTGGCGGGTGGTGCGTCAGGTGGCGCGGGAGACGGCTTTACCGGAGGTTGATTTTGAAATTGTACCGGCGGTGCTGGGTGATGATGCGCCTTTGTGGGGGGCTGTGGCGATCGCTTCTATTATGCTAGAGGCATAAATTGTTTACTCTCGCGATTAGTAGTCACGAAATTTATCTTATTTCTATCCTAAATCAAAACCAAATTATCTCGATGAATCACCGTTTCCACACCCGCATAGCCTAAAATTGCGGAAATTTCCCGCGAATGACAGCCACGAATTTTTTGCAATTCATCGCTGTTGTAATTCACAAGTCCTCTAGCAATTTCGTTACCGTTGGTATCACACAATTGCACTGCGTCTTGTGTGCGAAACTCTCCTTCTACTAGCTTAATTCCAGCAGCTAATAACGATTTTCCCCCAAGAGAAATTGCCGCGATCGCACCTTCATCTAAATACAATTTACCCAGAGGTAAAAGTCCGTAAGCTATCCAACGTTTACGCGCCGAAGTTGGTTCTGGTTGCGGTTCAAAATGCGTCCCAATCAGTTCACCTTGGATAATTTTTTCGATATTCCGGGGAAATCGCCCTTGGGTAATTACGGTACGTACTCCCGCAGCGATCGCAATTCTCGCAGCCGAAATTTTTGTCACCATCCCACCAGTACCCCACTGAGAGCCTTGGGAACCTATTTGTAATTCAGCTAATTCTTTAATGCTACTAACTAGAGCGATCGGCCGCGCATCTGGCACGGAACGGGGATCGGCTGAGTATAGCCTATCAACATCGGTGAGCAAAAATAGCCAATCTGCTTCTACTAAGCTGGCAACCAATGCCGAAAGAGTGTCATTATCACCAAATTTTAGTTCGTCTATCGCTACGGTATCATTTTCATTGACTATGGGGATCACTCCCAGCCCAAGTAATTCCTGAAAGGTGTTGTAGGCATTGAGATAGCGGCTACGCTGTACTAAGTCGCTCCGTGTCAGTAATACTTGAGCGATCGCCTGTTGCAAGGTAGTAAATAAATCATCGTATATCCGAATTAACCTACCTTGTCCAACTGCTGCTACAGCCTGTTTGAGTGCGATCGCTTTAGGACGTTCAGTTAACCCCAACCTTGCACAACCCACACCCACAGCGCCAGAAGAAACCAAAATTACCCGGTGTCCCTGGGTTCTCAAATGGCAAAGTGTTTCCGCCAAGGTAGCAATAGTGGAAAGTGCTAATTGTCCCGTTTCTGGTTGAGTAAGGCTAGAAGTACCGATTTTGACAACAATTGTTTTAGTCATTAGTCATTAGTCATTAGTCATTAGTCATTGGTCATTAGTCATTGGTCATTAGTAACTAACGAATGACAACGGACAAAGGACAAATGGCTAAATAAATTGTAAAGCGCCAATCCCTCTATAGTGAAGGCTGACGCTTTACGGGTGTATATTTACTTAGTATGAGTTAGGGTCTTTTTTGGCTGACCCCATGTTATTAATACTTATGATCCCCGATTTTTGGCTTCCAGTAAGATTCCTTAACCATTTCTTTAGATTTACTTTCCTGACGATTTTTTAAGTTTTGTGAATCTTACTTTTCTTGGGGGTAATGGAGGCTCCTAAGATTTCAGATACCCAAACTTCAAAGTTGCGGACGGGATGAGAGCGGAGGGCTGCGTCTGCATGGACAATCGGTTCAACTAGAATGGTAAACATCCCCAGGCGATTACCTGCGATGACATCGGTAAATAAGCGATCGCCTACCATCCCCACTTGATGCACTGGTAGATCCATTGTTCTGACTGCTGCCCTAATTTTGCGTCGAGAGGGCTTGGCTGCACCCAAATAGTAAGGTAAATTGAGCGATCGCGCAATTCCCCCAATTCGTGCTTCACTCAGGTTGTTACTTACCAAACACAATGCAGTACAGGTACGAATTTGTTCTACCCACTCTCGTAGTTCTGGGGAAGCCATCCCTACTGTAAAAGGTACTAAGGTTTCGTCTACATCCAACACCAGCCCTTTAAGCCCGTATTTGTGAATAATATCTGGTGTTAGATTCAACACTGAACCTTCTAAAATCAAGTCAGGTTGCAAAAGGTTGTTCCAGGCCATAGTCAACAGTCAAATTTAAATAGCTCAGACAAATGAGCATAACCCAATATAGTTTAGTTAGTCGAACTGCATTCTGGAATATCTCCCTGAACATTTTGAGATAAAATCCCTAATATCTTATCTATCTCTTTGATGTAATAATTACTCAAATCAATAAATATATCGTTTTCTTCTAACTTCAAAAACTTCCAAATATCCCCTGTAGTTACTGCGCCGTAAATTTTTCTGATTTCATTGCCTTCTTGTTGATTAAACAATTGTGCTGCCAACATTGCGGCCGCACATTGACCTAATCCACCTTTAATATTTTCATTTTTGGCTTCAATAATAACCACTACAGGTACATTAATTGTTAGTTGCTCTTTAGAACGACTGATGATAAAGTCACAATAGCCATTCAGACCGTTTTCTGCATCTACATTAAAATCTGTTCCCGAAAATAAACTAATTGGATAATTAGCCCTGCGTCTTACCTCCAACAAGATCGGAGTGATAATCATTTCTGAACGAGCTTTTTCAGTATTAATTGCTAAAGCCAGTTCTGTAGTTTCTTCTAAAGAATTTTTGAGTTTCTCACTTGCCTGTAAAGGTTCTATGTCGGCACATAAATCAGTTTCTTCATCGATGCGGATGCTGAATGACTTTTTAAATTTACTTAATGTAAAGTCGCTATAAGCCATTTTCAGCACCTCATGGTAATTTTTTATTTTGGATTAAAAATCCTTGCTAAAATGCTTTTTTCAGGATTTTAAACAACACAAATTACCCCAATTTTGTGTCAATATTTCATTGCTTCCAAATTTAATGGGATATGGTAAAAGGTTTAAGTAGATTTCGATTAAAATAAAAATTCAAAATGAAAATGTAACATTTTGAATTTTTATTTTTATTCTACTTCATTAAAAAGATGTTCCTCTAACAGGGGTTGCACTTTGCGAAACTCCTCTGGAGAGAGTAATTCCGGTTCACCTGTTTTTGTTATCCGTGCAAAAAACAACAGGGGATCGAGTGGTGTATAAATTGCATACTCCTGATCTTCATCATAGAAGCTAGCAAGTAGCTGTAATTGCTCTGGATCTAAATCTGCCTCTTCGTCTTCAATTTCTAAGGTGAAAAGTTCTGATTCTTCAACTGGCGGTAAATCACCTGCAACCGTCAAAGCATAAGCTGTGTTCTTCAATATCAGATTCTGCTCAGATAGTACAGCTTGGGCAGTGGCAAAAATTTGCTCAATGATGTTGTCGTCTTCTACCAGAACCGCTTCTTCTTCCTCATCGTCGCCTTCCCAAGAAAAAATCTCTACAGGTGAGTCTACAGGAAGAAGTAAAACGTATTCTTGTCCATCAACCTCAAGGGAATGCTCTACATAACATTCGAGCGATCGCCCTTTTTCATCGGTTAAAGTGATGGAACCCGCATGAGCGTTATCATTTTCTTCAGGAAATGGAGGAGAAAACATAGCCGAAATGTAAAAATTTAATAAATACCAGCAAGTTGAGAAATCGCTTAACTATTTAATGATATTTTTGTCAACAAAATAGCTTTACACGTAGATACAACTGCTAGCTAATCGTTTTTCAGAATATCATGTTAAAAGGTATCAATATTCAATAGCCGCAACTGAACTGCGGGAACTAGCACGCTTAACATCCAGCCATTGTTGCAAAATCAAAGCGGCTGCCTTGCGGTCAATCAAAGCTTTATGGCGTGATGGAGAGCGGTTTTCAGCAATTAGCAGTTGCTCTGCTTGAAATGAAGTTAATCGCTCATCCATATATTCCACAGGCAGTTTCAAGGCTTTACTAAGTCTTGTAGTAAATTTTTGAACTTGACGCGCTTGAAATCCTATAGAACCATCCATTGAATAAGGTAAGCCCATAACTAGGATTTGCACCTCGCGTTCATTAACTATTTGCCGGATTTGCTCGACATCCTGCTCAAAAGATGTGCGCTCAATTGTGGTGATCCCAGTGGCAATTAAACCCGTGCGATCGCACCCAGCCACACCAATCCGCTTGCGACCAAAATCTAGTCCCAAAGCTGAAATAAAAGGTTTTGGTTGCTCTTGGGATATCACTAATTCTCCTGCTCTACATCTGCTGATTCAGGAATCGAAGACGCTTCTATGCTTGGGTTTTTTACCGGAAAGTTAATCGGTTCTGACTTGATTGGCAGTGGTTTATCTGAGGATGGCAATTTTCCTGGTTGTATCCATGACATTCCACCTGGTATAGGTTTACGTGCTGGTTGTAAACCTTGTAGCATATCAGTCCACTGAATTCCTTCTAACGAGACGAATTTAGACTCACGTAGCTTGTGCCATACCGAGCGAGACATAACTAATGTATGTTTTATGCGTTTTGCGCCAATTCTTTCCAAATACTCTTCTCGCTCTGCCTGATAGTCAGAGGAGGCTAGTTGTAAACCTTGCTGAGGAAAATCTTGGGCAATCCGAGCCAGTTGAGATAACAATTCTGGATACAGCCAGGTGTAAGCAGGATGAACTGTCAGCGTTGCAGAGTGGGGAACTTCGCCCTTCCGGTCAAGTTGCACCTGAAAATAGCCGATCGCAGCTTTGCGTTGGGGTTCAAATACATAACCACTGACTACTTCTGTTTTCGTCAGCCATTGCTTCACTGCATCAGTCAGAGCGCCGAATAAACTGGTTTTGAAGTCGCGGGTATTTCTGTCAAAAACCTGACGTACCAGAGGTGGCATAGATGCCGTATCTAGTTGATATAGCAACTGGGCATCAGCATTACTCACTGGCAAAAGGTTGGGTAAATCTGGCTCTGCTTGTGCCAATTCAGCCAGTAATTCTGGCCCAATTTCCCAATACGTCATTTCTGCCAGACGCTGGAATCCATTTTGGCGATATAGTGCCAGCGCCTCTATGTCATTGATGTTAACTTCCAGTAGCCAAGTGCGAGCTTCCAAAATCGATTCAAAGCAATGACGCAAAAGTTGCGAACCAATTCCTTGTTTATCGACACCACGCTCTAACAGCACTTGATCGATGCGCCAAGTGCTGCGTGTCCGGTTAAAGGGTGACACTTGAATCATTCCTAAAAGCATCCGCCCTTGCTCTGCCACATAAGCACAGAGGCGATACTGGAGTGGGTTAGGAAACCAACTCAAAAACTTGAGTAATCCATACCAGCGACGCAGCATGAGCATCTGGCTGATGGCAAAACCTGCTCCCTGGGGAGTAAGGGCTGCGAATGACTCTTGAGTTATGCGCTCAATTCCGTCCAAATCCCGGTATTGGACTGGTCGGATAACAACGCTAAGGTTTCTGGGAAGTAATGAAGTCATTTTTATTCGAGCCGCTATTTAGCCTTAACTAACTGCTCTTCAAAGGAACTGCTGCAATAATATTAACTGCTTTCTGCCCTTTACTAGTGCGTCAAAAGTGTGATTTGAGTAATTTAATACTTAAAAAAGCAGAAAAGCAGACCTTGTGAGAACACCATTGGCGTTAACGTAACAACATCTGCCTTTATTTTATTTGAATTTTGATTAAAATTTGTATATATTTACAGCCCTTGTCGAGAAACTAGCTTTTCAAAGTGGGCTTGGGTTTGATGGAGTAATTGCTGGCGACTATCTACCAGTGTTTGTTTCAGGGATGGAACAAGATTGCGAGCTTGCAGAGTCATGTGAAGTTGCAGGTTGGCAACATATTCACTGAAATCTTGATTCACTTCATCTGCGCCCGCATCTGTTAATAAATTTGATTCCATTGCCACTGTGTTCTCCTGTGTTAATCCTGTGCTATTTCTCTTCATGAGAAAAAATTATCATGTTGTTTGGACTAACTTCTTAATTTGCAATGAAGTTTAACGCTTCTTAGGGATAGCGATCGCAGCAGGGCTTTATTTAGCCCATTAAAATCTCAAACCAACACCACCTTGTACGGAGATAGCTGTGCCACCGCTATCACGGTAGGCATCAAAAGCAATGATGGCGTTGCCAAAAAGCACAGTATTGCTATTTGGGATCATATAATCAATGCCTGGTTGTAAAGCAAAGCTGATTTTGTCGCCCACAGGAGAAGATCCACCACCACCAGCCAAGACTAACCCAGCACCCAGGTAAGCATCAGCTTGCCAGTTAAGGGGAAAATCGTAAGAAACCGTTGGCACAACTGCTGTATTATTACCAATTAACACTTGGGCACGCAGTGAAAGCGGTGCTTCCAAAAGCTTGTAGCGCCCAGCTATTACTCCCCCAAATTGGATACCATCAGTAAAACCAACTGTGGGGCCTATACCTACATAACTGCCATAAGCTACTTGAGCTTGTGCTGGTTTAGTAGTCGCCAGACTCAAGACCAAGCTAGCCCCTAAAACTGAAACCAAATATGGAATATACTTCATAATCGACTCCTCACACCATTTTGTTATTTATCATTGGGCATTGGGCAAAACAGTTCTGAGTGAGGAGTGCTTTTAGCGGTAGCGGGGCGTTTAGCCCGTGAAGAGTTAGGAGTTACGAATTCTCCCCCTGCTTCCCC
>NZ_JACKZS010000569.1 GCF_014222285.1 Nostoc sp. UCD121 | reverse complement strand
TTAGTAAAAATCACCACTTTACTATTAGTTTTCCTTTTGATTGAGCTAGTCAGTTCTAAACCACTCATGTCGGGTAAGAGTAAATCAACTAACACAACATCAGGGTTGGTCTGTTCAATTAGCTGAAACCCTAGCTTTCCACTGGTAGCATCACCAGTTACTTCTATATCTGGAGATTGTGAAATAGCACCTTTGATGCCTAAGAGAGTGAATGTTTCTGGTTCAACAATTACTATTTTCAGCATGATGTTGATAATCCTCTAATAATAAATGGCT
>NZ_JACKZS010000214.1 GCF_014222285.1 Nostoc sp. UCD121 | reverse complement strand
GGCAGGGAGGGGGCAGAGGGAGATTAATTAATAACCAATGCCCCATTCCCCATTCCCCATTTATTTTGAATAACAGGTTGTGCCTAAAGTATTTTCGGGTTTGAACTCGTTACATTCTCTGGGATTTTGACGCTCTAAAGACCAACCATAAGGCTTATCTGAGGTGACGACACCATTCGCCATAGTTGTTAGTCGGAAGTTAGCCCCCCGAAAATTAGTAAACTGCAATTTAGCATCTTTTAAGTTTGCTGCTTCCAAATTGGCGCTGATGAAACCGGCATAAGATAAATCAGCGTTTTCTAGGGATGCTGATTTCAAATTCGCTCCGGTTAAGGAAGCACCCATGAGATTGACAGAATTCAGAATCGCACCTTCTAAATTTGCACCGGTGAGGTCGGCATTGGTAAGATTAGCTTTAGATAATGTTGCACCACTCAAGTCAGCCCCTCGCAAGTTTGCTCCAGTTAGATTCAGTTGAGTTAGGTCAGCACCATTCAAACTACACCTGGGACAGGCATTTGTTGCCTTCAACTGATCCAAATCTAGTTGATTTAACGCCAGGGCCTGCTCTGCAAACCCAAAACAAGCTAACAAAATGACGGTAGCAACAATCTTAAATTTCATATTTTTTACAGATATCTACAAAAATGACAAGTTACGCACATTGCGTACTGTCATACTTACATATACCGCTTCTCTAGGGAAGAACAGGGATGAAGCATTCATTAAGAAGCTGTAAAAATACTATAAATTCTAGTCGTAATACTACCCAAACTGAAATATAGGCTATAGAATCGATTCGTAAGGAACTATACCGAACCTCTTATAGACTACCATATATGTGATCCCCCTAGCTCGATGAAAAATACGACTAGGGGGATCTTGTTTTTGGGCATTGGGCATCCCTTCGGCTTCTTTGCGAGACGCTACGCGAACGCTCAGGACAAATGGGCATTGGTTATTAATTCTTCCCTTGCCTCCCCTGCCTCCCCTGCTCCCCTGCTCCCTGCCTCCTTCACCGCCACCCTAAAAGGCGCAATCCAGGGACAATTAGGTAGTAACTCACTCCTAACCAGAAGCTGATAAAGAAGCCTACAGAACCAAAAAAAATCAGAGGTAACTGTAACTCTGACCAGGCTGGTTGACTAGTAAATTGGAAGATGGGAGGTGCTAACCTCAAAAGAATCAAAAATGCGTAGGCGATCGCACTACCAAAGGCAGCTAACACGGCGTAGACTATGTGATGGCTGCGAAGACCTAAGCTCAATGTGAGTAGGCAAGCTGCTACTAAAATCACTGCCACTAAGCCTTCACCACTGTCTTTTGGTGTGATTAGTTGCAAAATGAACCAGCCGAAGCCATAGCTAATCATGCCCATCAGCGATGCCACTAAAAAGCGCCGCCGTTGACCAAAACACCCGGATACTGTCAGTCCCCAAGCGGTTCCCCAGCCTGCGGCGATGAATACCAAAATATCTGCCCCGAAGACGGGTTGAGTATTTGGGACTAATTGGTTTAGCTGACTCGAAATAAATTCCACAACCCAACGCCCCAGGTTGGTATGATACGCCAAAATAAAACCTGCGATCGCACCAAAACAAGCACCAACATAAGCCAAAATCATCGCCCAAATGGTCGCCAAACAAGCTTGAAAAATTTTGATGATTGTCTGAGCGATAAAAACAACGGTTTTAGTTACAGCTTGGCGAAAGTTAGCTAAAACTTGTTCAATAGCTTGAATTAGCAGTGTAAATCTCTGAGAAACTTGCGTTGAAGCTTGCTTAACCTGATCTCGCAGTTGGGCAAATAATCCTGGCGGCGGTAATGGTTGAGAAATCTTCGCCAACCTTTTTTGAATCATAGCTGCATTTGCTGGACGCGATCGCACATCCTCCTGCACCATCTCATCGAGTAAATCTGCTAGTTGCGGGTTGACATTCGCCGCAGTCCGCCAGAGCAATTTCCCAGTTTGTTGATCTTCCAACTCTAGCGGGTATTTGCCTGTTAGCAGTTCAATAACCGTTCGACCAAGGGCATAAAAATCGGCACTTGGCCCGACAATACTTCCACTCACTTGTTCTGGTGGACTGTAACCAGAAGAAAATAATCGGGTGGAACTAGACTGAGAACGCAGCTTAGAGGGGCTAAATTGCTTTGCCCCACCAAAATCAATTAGTACCAGGCGATCGCCTTCTATTTGCCCTTGAGGTAGGCTGACAGTAGGCGAAGATGTGCCCAGCATTAAATTAGAAGGTTTAATATCCCGATGAATAATCTGACGTTTGTGTAATTCTTGTAAAATCTCTACAGTTTGGGCAAACCAGTTGACAACCAACTTCTCTGGACACCCTTGGGGAAACTTTTTTAATATCTCCTCTAAAGTCCGTCCATTGATTTTTTCCATTACCAGACAAGGTAGTTGGTGCGGCTTGGGGTTAAACAGTTGCACCTGAAAATACCCTTCAGCATCGACTGCGGGGACACCTGGATGCTGCAAACTAGATAAAACTGCCGCCTCTTGGGTAAATAATTCCAGTGCTTTTGGTGAATCTTCTACCAACACTTTCAGCACTTTCTCGGTTTGAGTTTTTTCATCCCAAACCGTGTAAATTTGAGCAAATCCTCCCGAACCTAATGGCTGAAGTGGAACATAGCGGTCTAACAACTCTAGCGGTGCGCCACAGCTGTTGCAGAATTTGTTTCCCCAAGGTTGGGGATAAGGACGTTGACAATCAGGATTTATGCAGTGAACCGCACTCTGAGTGATGTGGGACACAACCGCTACGATACAAAGGCTGACTTGATTTTAGCGTTTCTTGAGGTTTCCTGATTTTTAAATAGGCAAAAGGAAAACCCTCATAGAATCTATGAAGGTTTTCTTTTATAGCTATGTCAGCCCTTAATTACGAAAACTTCTCTTACTCTGTCTGTGCTTGGCGACTTCTTTGCGCTTGCGTTTTTCTAAGGGTGTTTCAAAATGACGATGCTTTCTCATGTCTGGAAAAATTCCAGCCTTGGAAACTTCTCGCTTAAATCGTCGTAAGGCTGATTCAATGTGTTCATTGTCACCGACAATTACTTGGGTCATTATTTCTCCTACTAAGTTGACTTAATCAGGCGGGAACATTACAAAAAAAAGACAGACTGTTGTTTGTCTGACCTTAAGACTATTGGTAAATTTTTTTTGTTTCCAAAGTTAGTAGCGTCCGCCGCGTCCGCCGCCACCGCCGTATCCTCCTCCTCGGTTTCCACCAAAGGAACCTCTATCACCTCTATCTTCCTTGGGTTTAGCCTTATTTACTTTCAGGTCGCGACCCATCCACTCAGCACCGTCAAGAGCTTCAATGGCAGCTGTTTCTTCCGCTTCAGTTCCCATTTCCACAAAAGCAAAGCCTCGCGGACGACCTGTTTCACGGTCAGTAGGTACTTGTACTCGCTTTACAGTACCATATTCTGCAAAAATACCACTTAAATCTTCTTGTGTAACGTCATAAGAGAGGTTACCTACGTAAATTGACATCGATTCGCTCCAAAATCATCACTGTGTAGAGATTTTAATTTCTCTGAGAAGTCTGTAAATACTAAAAGGAAAAGCCTTTCAATACTAAAATCAAAGACGTCACTGAATTAACTCTCCTAAATATAGGATGACATAGGAGCCATCTCTCTGCATCCAGTAGATAGTTAACCAGTGATGCGATCGCATTTACGCGATCGCCTGCCCCAGCTACCCTAAGTACAGCCCAACATAAAAAAGTGTTGGAAATGGAAGAAGATAAATTCTGTAGGGTGATAAAGGAAATCAGACATACAGGGGCACATCTTTAGAATATCCGAATTGAATGTTTGACTGCATTAACCATGAAGCATTACTCCAAAATTTTAATACGAAAGCCAAAGTCAGGCAACAAATAAAGGCTATTTCTGCCTGTACTTCTTTGGATAACCTGCTAGGTATGGGGCCAATCTAAAATCTAAAATCCCAAATTGTTTGACCTTTCCAAGCTGTTTGCAAGTCGGCTTTGACAATTTGAGCAGCGTCTTCTTTCCCCAATTCCTGCAAAGTTGCCTGTAAGCCAAATAGAGAACGCCCATTATGGGGATACTTTTCTAGATCGGCACGAAAGACTTTCTCCGCCTTTTTATAATCACCCTTAGCCAAAAGTACAGCGCCCAAAGATTCCCGCGTGGGAAAGTACCAGTCTGGTGGTTCTACGTAATCGAGTGCATCTTCTGCTACTGTCGCTTTTTCTAGTGATTGAATGGCATATTCATAATCATTATTTTTTGTAGCAATTTTGGCATCGAGAACTTTTGAAGCAATGTCTAAAATGCGACTGGCGGGGCTGAATCCGATAGTTGCTTCGGTAGAAATTTCCTGCTTGGCGGCAAATAATGCCCGACTTTCACTTGCTGCCTCTTCAAGTTTGCCTGTGGCAGCCATAGCCATACCGCGAGCAAAATGCCAAAGTGCTGTAGTAGTAGGCAATTTAACATCGGGAGCAGGAGTTTTTAAGATAGCCTCCCAGTCACTAAAGCGTGTCTGAATGAGCATTTTGCTGCCCAGGAATCCCTCAAGCATTGGTAGATATGGGTTAATAGCAGTAGCATTTGCGACTAATTTATCTGCGGCTTGGAGAGCATCTTCATATTTTCCTGCCATGCTGCTGGCCACCATGAGAAAATGTATGTTGTGGTTGTAGTACATCATGGGGTAAGTACCCTGGACATGATATTTTTTGATGTAAATATCATCTTGAGCGATCGCTTGCTCGTTTGCCTGCATTGCCCCTTCATAATCTCCCACACGAAAATAAATATGGGAAGGCATGTGTACCAAGTGCCCTGCTGCTGGCGCTAGGGTTCCTAGTCTTTTGGCACTGACAAGGGCCCTTTCTGGGGAATGCGAGGCTTCCACTGCATGGATATAGTAATGATTGGCCCCTGTATGATTCGGGTTACGCTTGAGAACAGATTCTAAAATAGCCACAATTTTTTCTGTATCTGGCTGTGGCTTGCCATCTTTAGTCCAGTGCTGCCACGGATGCAGATCCATCAAGCTTTCAGCATAAAGCGTTGCCGCATCCAAATCATCAGGATATAGCTCAACTATGGTTGCCATTGCTTTTGCGTAGTTTACCGCTAGTTGATACAAGTCTGCACCAGGATCTTGAGAGTAACGTTTTGCTAAGGCGGTAATGTAGTCTCGTTCCTGGTTAGATGCTTTGCTGGAAAGTGCTAAAGCTTGCTGTACTGCTTGGTAAGCAGCTAATTCTCGATTGGGATCGATTTCTAAGTTAATATTGGGGCCTAGAGCCAGAGCAATACCCCAATATGCGATCGCTAAATGCGGATCGAGTTTGGCTGCGTGTTGAAAAGAACGCACCGCCTCATCATGGTTGAAAGCGTAAATTAAATTTAATCCCTGATCGAAAAACTCTTGCGCTTGGGCATTAGCAGTGGAAACTGGATGGTGGATTGCGCCAAGTCCAGATATTAAGGTGTAAGGTTGTCTTGCTTGAGCGATCGCTGCATTAGGAGCGATTAAAGAGAGTATAAGCACCCAAATTATAAATAAGTACTTCATTGTCTATATTGTTTTTATTCAAGCTCTTTTTTTATTAATATTCAAAAGCCACAGTTTTTCTAATGAAGCAATTTGCTGACTGAGAACAGCAGCCCGGTGTTTCTTATAGATATTAAATCCTACAAATATAATCATTGGAATCAAAATAGAAAATCCGATGAAAATGTTAACATATACATCAGTTTGCATCCGAGAATCTACATATTGAGAGTTAGAAATTGGTTGAGTAGTAGAGTTTGATTGCATAAATACCTTGATAAATAGAAATAAACGTAAATGCTTTTTTCTGCTGTCTGTTTGAAGTTCTGTACCCTGCGGAAAGACGCAGAAAAATCTACAGACTTATCACTGCTTTCTTGTACTAGCTAAACTACTCTTCAGTTAAAAATTGAAAAATTATGTTTCTTTTTGGCTAAGATTTGTGACAATACCATTTTTCTGGAACTAGGAATATTAGACAATACTTCAGGGCTTACGCAACTGTCACAAGCAATGGTGCGGTGCGGTGTAGCCGCGCGCCAAAAACTAGGCAATAAACCAATACAGCATTTCTTGATTCTCTCAGTGCCGCGCCAGTTGCTTTAAGTCGCGGAACCCGATGCTACGCATAATTTCACTTGCCATTTGGTCAAGGGTGACAATTTGATCGGCAAGTCCAGCATTAACCACAAAACTAGGCATCCCCCATACTACGCTACTAGCTTTGTCTTGTGCTAGCACTTGTCCACCCGCCTCGCGGATACACTGATAGCCATGTAACCCATCTTGCCCTATACCTGTAAGGATGACTGCGATCGCTCCAGTCCGTGTAGAGGTACTAAACATAATCACTGGTAGGTGGGGATAAATTTGGCGAATAGTGGAGAGAGTTTGTAAACCATCCATTTCTGGCATTTCGATATCCAAGATCACAATATCGGGATTAACCTGGGGAATTTTGGCAAGGGCGATGCGACCGTTAGCAGCGACTCCTACCACTTCCAATCCTGGATCGATGCACAAAATCTTACTGATTCGACTGCGAACTACTACCGCGTCATCAACAACTAGTACCCGGATCTTGGGCATTGGGGATTGGGGACAGTGAAAAAACTAATACATAAACTGGCTGACGGCTTTCTGCAAATCTACTGCCATGCGCAATAATTCTGTGGCTGCCTGTAACGTATTACTCGTGCCAATCGTTGTACTTTGAGTATTCAATGCCACAACTGCGATATTTTTGGCAATATTCAGATGTTCCTTTGGCTGCCTCAGCAATAATATTGCGGCTAATTTCATTTGTAGTTGTTGTTTGCTCTTCAATAGCGCTAGCGATCGTGCTTTGAAAGTCGTTGATTTGATTGATAATATCAGTAATTTGAGTGATGGCTTGAACGGCAGATGTTGTATCTGTCTGGATTGCTTCAATGCGCTGGCTAATATCTTCAGTGGCATTTGCTGTTTGTTTGGCTAATTCTTTCACCTCGTTTGCGACTACAGCAAATCCTCTCCCGGCATCTCCGGCTCTTGCCGCCTCAATTGTGGCATTGAGCGCCAGCAAGTTTGTTTGCCCAGCGATCGCAGCATCCGCCAACGAAGCACTCACTATACTTGCACAGTCAAAACCGAACCTACTGTTGAGCGATTTAGGTATGCCAGAAGTTGATGGTTACACTTTAATCAAAAAATTACGAGCAATGCCTGCTAATCAAGGTGGACAGATTCCCGCGATCGCTCTAACTGCTTACGCCGCAGAAACTACACAAAAACAGGTTTTAACAGATGGATTTCAACTTCATATCACTAAACCAGCCGATCCCTTAAAACTAGTAGCTGCAATTGCAGCACTTGTTAAGCACTGACTTTTAATCAAAAGGGCTAATTTAGGCTAGACATCTGCATCATGATCTAGCTAAAGTAGCAAATGATTTTCTCTCAAGATAGAACAATAGAAGAAATCCTTTCTATCTTTTGGACATTACTTGAATTCTTCAAGATGAATTTAACCTTTAACTAATTATGTACAATGGACACAAATATTCTTCATAAAAACACCGCCAGATAGAAGAATTAAAACTTGCCTAAAACTAATATATAAACATTGCAACGCTTTATTAGCAAGCAATAAATAATCACTAGCTAACATATTTAGGAGAAAAAGTATATGAGTATCGAAGATAGAGCTAAGGCTTTTGCAAAGAACGTCGAAGGAAAAGTACAAGAAGCAGCTGGGGAAGTAACTGGCAACCCTAACGATAAAGCTGAAGGTAAAGCTAAACAAGCTGAAGCCCAAGTTCGTCACACTGCTGAAAATATCAAAGATGAAGTCAAAAAGACTTTAGAATAGGCTGAACTTGATTTAGGAAGAAGGTGTAGGGTGAATAATTATTTAGTAAACCTTCTTCCTCTATTAAATCTGTTTTTAGCTTGGTTTTTAGGCATTTTTAAAATACCGATTCCATAATACTTTTACAACCTCTCATAGATTTTCAAAAGGTGTCAATTCATGATTAATCTTTTATTTACCTATCTTTTAACAGACATCCCTTTAACATCACAAGGTAATTCTAGTTATTCTATTGTGCTGACAGCGTTATTAGGATTGGGCTTTATCGCTGCTGTTACTATAGGGTCAATTGCTTGGTACAATTCCAAACGTCCTGTAGGTTGGGAAGAAAAAGAACGTCCCAATGTTGTTCCAGGAATTGATAAGTAATAATTTTTTTTTGCCTGACTCCTCCCATCTTTTAGTGTTCACAGACAAAATCCGTGAACACTATTTTTTATTCTAAAATTTCCTCACTTTTAATTGTCGGCTGCTACAGGTAGACGAATAGTAAATGTACTACCTTGCCCTGGCTCAGATATTACATCAATTGTGCCTTGATGTGCTTCGATAATACAGCGAGATAGATATAGTCCCAAACCGCTACCAGAGCGCTGGTGTTTACCTTGGCGAAATCGCTCAAATAATATTGCCTGATCTTGTTTAGAAATGCCCGGCCCCGTATCTTGGATATCAATAGTCACATCTTCTGGAGTGAGATGGCAGTGAATATCTACAGAACCTTTATCTGCAAATTTGATAGCATTGCCGATAATATTTGTTAAAACTCGCCGCAGTTCTAAGCGATCGCCCATGACGGTGCTTGCAGTTTCATCCCGCTCTATGTTTACAACTAATCCTTTTTCTTCAGCTAAGGGAGTTAATTCTTGGGAGACTTCACTAACTAGTTCTTCAATATTGCAGGGAGCAATTTTTAAGGTTTTACAGCCCGCTTCATGACGATAAACTTCTAGCAAGGTATTTACCATTTCTAGCAGGTCTTGATTACTGCCGATCATGGTATCAATAATTTCTTCCAATTGTGGCGAAACTTCGCAAAACCTGCCTTCCAGCAATAATTTTAAGACGCGGTTGGAGGCTACTAGCGGTATACGTAAATCGTGAGTAAAACGCGAGACAAAATCTGCCCGCAGGTTAGCCATCTGATCTCGTTCGTCGATGCTGTGTTTGAGGCGCAGGAGCGATCGCACTCGTGCATGTAGTTCATCAGGATCGAATGGTTTACGAATAAAGTCATCCGCACCAGCATCGAGTCCTTCTACAACGCTAGACTGATAGTGAGCCGTTAGCAGCAGAATAGGGATAAATGGCAACGCCGGATTCTGTCGAATGCGTCGAGTAAATTCATAGCCATCTATCTCTGGCATCATCACATCTAAGAGAATGATGTCTGGTGGTGACTCCTCAACCATAGCCAGAGCAATTTTGCTATCTTCCACCAAGCTAATTTCATAGCCCTCATCTTCTAGGACTGCTTCTAAGACCAGTAGATTGTCAAAAACATCATCGACAGCGAGAATTTTATCTTTTTTGACACTTTTAGTTAAAGACATGGCTGAATAAAAAAAAGAAGTGCTTGGCTATCCCTAGCAAATCTAGTAATAGCTTACTTTACCAGCGCTGAGATTATTAAGGATTCACATTTTCCTTTAAAGTTTTCTGAATTAAATATCTTGCTTTCTAAGTAAAAATACTGTTGATACATCAAAGGGAAGCATTAATTAACTTAATTTTTTGATTTTCTACTGAGTAAATTATTCGTTGACTTATGCACACAATATCTGTGTCTGGATCTTAGGTTAAGGTGGCTTAATCCATTGTATTTACGCTATCATAGCCACTGCAAGGGGAATTATTTAATAGTTACCGACTCTTGCTTACTAGCGGATTTTCAGTGAAAAATTGTCTACTATAAAAGATATATCATCCATGAATGTATAAAAATGTTTTTTGATTGAATTATATTCCCAGATGGAAACTCTTGCCTGAGAAAAACTTCCAAGATAAAGTTATTTATGTCTAATGGTAGATGAAATTCAGGAAAAATACCAAAAGCATTGCTTTTTGTATAAGATACCGAATAGAAGAACGAGATTATTTTAATCTGTACTCTAGATAAATAACAGTAAAATTAAGCAGCTATGAGTGAAATCAAGATCCTTGTGATCGAAGATCACAACCTGACGAGAATCGGCTTACGGTCTGCCTTACAAACTCAGCCAGAGTTTAACATTGTTGGGGAAGCTGCCAATGCAGCCGACGGCATCAAGCTTTTGAAAACTCTCAAGCCTGATGTTGCCACTATTGACATCGGTTTGCCTGACATGGATGGGATTGAGCTAACACGCACATTTAGGCAACATCAAGCAGAGAAGGAAGATTACACCACAAAGCTGCTAATTTTAACGATGCAGAATAGCGAACAGGCAGTTTTAGCAGCTTTTGCAGCAGGTGCAGATTCTTATTGCATGAAGGATATTGAAACTGAGAGACTAGTTGAGGCTGTGCGAACAACTTATGCAGGTAGTTCATGGATCGATCCTGCGATCGCAGACCTTGTACTACAACAAATACGTCAAGATTTCCCCGATGGTAGCAAAGGCACATCTGGAAAAAGAGTCTTGATTGAAGGTATTGACCCAGATGTTGAGAAAAGTATAGTCAGCTATCCTTTAACTCACCGAGAGATGGATGTTTTAGAGTTGATTGTCGCTGGGTGTGACAATGCAGAAATTGCTAAAAGGCTCTATTTAACAGTCGGTACTGTAAAAACTCATGTTCGAGGTATTCTCAATAAACTTTGTGTTGCTGACCGGACACAGGCTGCTGTGCGTGCTTTGCGGGCTGGATTAGTACCATGAGCAAGTAAAACATCTTTCTTCCCCAGTCCCGTTCGGCTACGCTCACGGCAAGCCCAGTCGCCATTTTCAAGTCAATTGTCTTTGAGTCAAAGCGGTTAACTGGGACAAATATTTATGGTTAACTGGGACAAATACTTATGAAGAAATTGTTACAAACTTTAGTACAATGACATCATCCCAAATAAGTATTTATTCTCATATACATGATAGCGGATCAATTTCCCTGGCTTACCGCGATTGTCTTGCTGCCACTCATTGCTTCCCTGCTTATCCCTGTGCTACCCGATAAAGATGGTAAGCTCGTGCGGTGGTATGCACTGGGTGTAGGTATTGCAGACTTTGCCTTGATGTGTTACGCCTTTTGGAAACATTACGATGCCAGCAGTGCTAGTTTTCAATTGGTAGAAAGTTATGCCTGGATGCCTCAGCTGGGTCTGAACTGGGCTGTATCAGTCGATGGACTATCAGTACCACTTGTGCTGCTAGCAGGATTTGTCACCACACTCTCGATGTTTTCGGCTTGGCAAGTTGATCACCGCCCCCGCCTCTTCTATTTTTTGATGCTGGTGCTTTATTCTGCACAGGTTGGGGTGTTCGTTGCCAAAGACTTGCTGCTATTTTTCATTATGTGGGAAGTAGAACTGATTCCCGTCTACCTACTAGTCTGCATTTGGGGTGGACAAAGACGGCGTTATGCGGCTACAAAATTTTTGTTGTATACCGCAGCTGCTTCTATATTTATTTTGGTCGCAGCCTTGGCAATGGGGTTATACGGCGGCGGTGATACGACATTTGACATAACTGCTCTCGCAAATAAGGAATATCCCCTTGGTTTACAACTGCTACTTTATGCAGGGTTATTGATTGCATTTGGTGTCAAGCTCGCTGTTTTCCCGATGCATACCTGGTTGCCTGATGCCCACGGCGAAGCATCCTCTCCTGTATCGATGATTTTGGCTGGTGTATTGCTAAAAATGGGTGGATACGGACTGATTCGCCTGAATCTTGAACTACTCCCCGATGCACACATTTATTTTGCACCGGTTCTAGCCATTCTTGGTGTTGTCAACATTATCTATGGTGCATTGAACTCCTTTGCTCAGACCAATATGAAGCGGCGTTTGGCTTATTCGTCGATTTCTCACATGGGGTTTGTGCTGCTTGGTATTGCCTCATTCACTGATTTGGGAATCAACGGTGCGATGTTGCAAATGATTTCGCATGGTTTGATTGCCTCAGTGCTGTTCTTCTTGGCTGGAGTTACTTACGATCGCACCCACACAATGGTAATGAAAGATATGGGCGGTATTGGTCAAGCCATGCCCAAAGTCTTTGCCCTGTTTACAATCTCCGCGATGGCATCTCTAGCACTTCCCGGTATGAGCGGTTTTGCTGGCGAACTATCGGTATTTGTTGGCATGACAAGCAGTGACGTTTACAGTTCAACATTCTGCACTGTCACAGTTTTTCTCGCCGCAGTTGGAGTTATCCTCACACCTATTTATTTACTCTCCATGCTGCGAGAGGTGTTTTATGGTAAAGATGCAGCATTGCTATGCGACGTTAATAATGCAAGCTTAGAAAACCAAGAAGATGACGGAACAGTTTGTTTTGGTACAGACTGCTTCGTGCCAGAAGATGCAGTCTACGACGATGCTAGACCCCGTGAGGTGTTTATCGCTGCCTGTTTTCTGCTGATGATTATTGGTATTGGTTTCTATCCCAAGATGGCGATGCAGATGTACGACGTGAAGACTGTTGCAGTGAATGCTAATCTTCGCCAGTCTTATGCCATAGTCTCGCAAACAAATCCTCAGATTTATGCTAAGGGTTTATTGGTTCCGCAAGTTTCCGAGGTTGAGGTAGCGCCCGTTTTGGGAACTTTGAAGTAAGCTTTTTGACCAATAGACTTGTCGAGGAAGAGGCAGGGGAGCAGGGGGCAGGGGGATAGGGG
>NZ_JACKZS010000213.1 GCF_014222285.1 Nostoc sp. UCD121 | reverse complement strand
TGCCTTGCACTTTTGTTCGATTTATAGACTTCAATCACTATTTATACAAGGGTTTCAGTCTTAACCAGCAAGCCCTATTTATGGTGCGAAATTAGTACCTAAACAGGTTGGTTTAAATCGTCTGGGATATACGACAGAGTTACCCAATCTCTTTTTGGTAGCTGGGTATCCAAGTGTACCAGGTGTAATTGGCAATGGCATGGATGTTGTAGAACTGCTGACAGGACAATCGGTATGGCACAAAGCAGCTGAAAGACCTCAGCCTTTGGTGGCAGTTGGGTAAGGAATTGTAGCTTTAATAGAGCGATATCTGTTTAGGCTTGCAGTTGTGAGGTGTATACACAAGCCTTTAAAAGTTGCCCCATAAGCTTTTGATCCCTCCAACCCCCCTTAAAATGGGTGGCAAGAACCTCTTAAAGTCCTCCTTTTTAAGAAGGATTTAGGAGGATCTACAATATTTTGGTTTTGTAGAGAGATGTGTGTATACTGTAGACCTTTTAAAGGTGGTTAGGGGGATCTCAAAGTGCCTAAAGTCACAGCAAAACACTTTTCAAACAACCTCTAAGACGTAGTAGGGGTAAAATCGTAACTTTACATTTTTAAATGCAGAGGGATGCAATGGCATTATCAGATGATACATTGGCATTGTAAGGCAACGCATTGGCATTGTTAAGCAATGCAATAGCATTGTCGAGCGACGCATTGGCTAAATTTGTAGTATTTTAAACGTAGAGGGACGCAAACGAAGCACAAAGTAAAGGTACGCAGAGTCTTTTTGAAGAGAATTTGTTAAAACAAATTTATGCAATGTTGTAATCAGGAAGTCTCAGATGTCGCACAAAAAATTTATTTATTGCTGGCAAAAATGGTTACTTCCCATCGTGGTACGTGTAGTAGGAACAATTTGTCTCACAGTAGGGGTGTTGGGCATTTTGGGAAGCACTGCTTCTATAAGTAATGCTCAAACTGTTTTTCCTGGTTCTCTTGCAACTAATGCTCAATTAGTAAGTACTACTAAGGGTATTCAGGACAAACATACACCATTAAAATCAACAGCACTAAATGCAACTGTATATCATAGTCCCGAATGTAACTGTTGTGGTGGGTGGATTGACCACTTAAAAACACAAGGTTTTCAAATCACAGACTTTTCCACGCCTGACATTGAAACAGTTAAACAAAAGTACAACGTACCGGATAATTTATCATCTTGCCACACAGCAATTGTTAATGGATATGTCATTGAAGGACATGTTCCAGCAAACGACATCAAACGTTTGCTTCAAGAAAAGCCAAATATTGTTGGTTTATCTGTTCCCCAAATGCCTGTAGGTACTCCTGGGATGGAGATGGGGAATCGAAAAGACCCGTTTACGGTGTTTGCCTTTGATGGCAATAACTCAGTTGCGGTATTTAATAAATATCCATCTTCTTGAGATAATCTCACTGGATTCAGAGGATGTTTTAAAAGTGGATTTTAATCTATCTTTAGCGATTAAAATGATCAAAAGCTTTTAAAATATCCTTATATTACCTGAATCAGTGGTAGAAGATTTACTGGTTAGAATCAGTTTTGATTAAGTGCGACAAATGACTGAACAATCTCCCAAACCAGAAGCGAGATGCTATGGTTGAAACATTTTGAGAAAGATGCTCAATCGCATGGTTACAATCTTGCAGGCTTGCATCAATTCCCATTGCGTGATAAATCCCGCGAGCATTGCAAAAAGCATTCATCGCTTCTGATTCGCGATTGATTTTTTCTAACACTAAACCCAAATTAAACCAGGAGTTTGCTTCTGCATTTTGGTCATCAAGATTCCTTCTAATCTCTAATGAATATTGATGAAACTCAACCGCTCTTTGGTACTGTCCCAGAGCCTTATAAGCACTTCCCAATCCACTTAAGGCCATGCCCTCCCCATTGCGATCGCTAATTAATCTTGTCAGTTCTAACCATTGGTGGTAAAACTCAATTGCCAGTTGGTACTGCCCCAATGATTCATAAGTATTTCCCAAACTTCCTAGACAAATGGCTTCTCCAGTGCGATCGCCGGTTTTCCTGGTGATACTCAACCACTGGTGATAAAACTCAATCGCTTGCTCGTACTTGCCTAGGTATTCATAAGTATTGCCCAAACTTCCTAGACAAATGGCTTCTCCGGTGCGATCGCCTATTTTCCTGGTGATACTCAACCACTGGTGATAAAATTCGATTGCTCGCTGGTATTTCCCCAGTGATTGGTAAGCGTTGCCCAATCCAGACAAAGATTTGGCTTCTCCGAAGCGATCGCCTATTTCTTTCGCTATATCCAACCACTGCTGATAAAACTCAATTGCCAGGTGGTACTCCCCAATGGACTGATAAGCATTGCCCAAACTTGCTAAACAAATGACTTCACTATTGCGATCGCCTATTTCTCTGGCTTTGTGCAAGCACTGCTTTTCAAACTCAATGGACTCGATGTTATTTAGGCTCCCTGTTCTAATTACTTCTGTCATTCTCTATAGAAAACGAAATTTTTGCTTGATAGGTTGTTGATTATACAATTTTCTGTGCCTTCAACACACAATAACAGAACTTATAAGTACAAGTTCTGTCAAAATCTAAGAATTGTTCTTCAATATGTAACTTTGTTTTATACACCAGTGATTGCTGTGTATAAAATGCTTTTATTTATATTTGGTAGGAAGCACACGAATATAGTATACTCACAAATTTGGCTTTAGAAAAAATATAAGAAAAACCAATCAATCCGCAGCAGCATAATCAGGCAATGCGTTGAGTTGTACGGAGTTTTTTCAAAAATCAAATATGAGTCCTATATAATTACTTATTTATTAGCAAAAATCCACGCAGCTTGAAAAAATTCATGCTCACAAAACATCGCATAACGGTAGGTTGAATTCACTACAGCATTGTTAGTGGCATAATTTTCAACTAAAGTTTCTAATTGTTTTATTAGTGATTGAAAGTCTGTGCTGCTGTAAGTACGAATCCAGTCTGCATATTGATGGTTAGGAATACCATGAAGAGCCAACTGTTCTCCCAAGAAGCCATACAAACGCATACAAGGAGACATGGCCGCAGCAGTCAAACCCACATCTCCACCCCAAGCAGTTGCTAACAAAAAATCAGTATAGCGGCGGGTGGCATAGCCAGCTTCTACAGAATGTAAATTCACTCCCCACTGGGAAGCATAGCTACTATGCAGCCGTAGTTCTTCTAAAACTCCACTCGCTAAGTTATGAAATGTGGTAAAACCTAACCAGTCTGGTGCTTTAGCTGCGGCGATACTGTACGCTCGCGCAAAAGCTTCTAAGAAAAAAACATCTTGCCCCACGTAGTAAGCAAATTTTACCTGCTCAAGAATACCATTGCCAATGCCTTGAACGAAAGGATGCTCTAGGCAAGCTTGGGCTAAGTCTTGATTTGCTGCCCATAATTCGTTAGATAAAGCCATTTTTTAAAAGTCATTTGTCAACTGTTATTCAATGGTATAGGAATCTGGTTTGATTTCTGTTCGCACATGGCGTAGCCATATTTACTCGCATGGGAAGGCAATAGGCAAGCAGAATCAAATAAGGAGTCCTATATCAAGAAGCCGAAGCCAAAAAAAGAGAAAAACGTAGTAGTTTACTTCCAACAGTCAAATCCGCTAGACGGGTTGTGTAAAATTAGTTTGGAGTAAATACTTATCTAAGAGGATGTTTTAAAAGTGGTTGGCTGTGATTTTAATAGAATGATTACCCCCCTTAATCCCCCCGATGTATTGGGTGGGGGGAAACCGGAAAATAATCTAGTTCCCTGCCCTTATAAAGGGGAGGGTTAGGGTGGGGTAAAAATATTTGATACATCAATCATGACTTTTAAAACATCCTCTAAGGGATTTCCAAGAAATAAATTATCCAAATAAACAAACCACTCCAGACGCAGAGAACACAGAGTCAAGAGAAATAGAGACAATTTTACTATCGACTTTGGGATATTTTTTTTAACTGGAACTCCCTTATCCGAACCGTATTGCCTCCCACCTTTATCCTTGGATAGGTAAAATAATCTCAAATTCTGTTCCCTGTCCTAACTTAGAAAAGACGTTAATTTGTCCGCCATGAGTTGACATAATAGAGTAAGCGACGGTCAGTCCTAATCCCGTTCCTTTACCGATAGTTTTTGTTGTAAAGAAGGGGTCAAATACTCGTTTTTGCATTTCATCAGAAATTCCAGTTCCATTATCGACAATGCAAATGCTCACACTCTTGGTTAGAGAATTGCTCAGTTCGGTACGAATTGTAATAGTAGGAGTTGTGATTTTTGCTTCATTTAAGGCATCAATGGCGTTATTTAAGACATTCATGATTACCTGATTGATTTGTTTGGCGTGACAACTCACTTTTGGAAGATCGGCATAGTTTTTGATGATGGCAATTTTAGTGAGTCGATGTTGCAGAATTAACAAAGTACTCTCAATTCCCTCATAAATATCTACGGCTTTGATATCTGCTTCATCAAGGCGGGCAAAATTCCGCAGAGATAAGACAATATTTTGAATGCGTTGACTACCCTGTTCTATTGAATCTAGAAGATTTGGTACGTCTTTGATTGCGTAATCTAAATCCTTTTCCTGGAAATAAGTTTGAATTCCAGTAGTAGGTTGTGGATATTGATGTTGATAGAGACTAATACCACCTAGCAAGTCCTGGAAATAATTTTTGAGATGGCTAATATTGCCGGAGATAAAGTTGACTGGGTTATTAATTTCATGGGCAATTCCAGCTACCATTTGCCCTAAACTCGACATTTTTTCAGCATGAATCAATTGAGCTTGGGTTTGTTGTAATTCCTGGAGAGTAGAGGATAATTGCTGATTTTTGCTGTGGAGTTCTTGGGTGCGCTGCTCTACTTTCTGCTCTAGAGTATTGTAGAGTAGGGCATTTTCGAGGGAAATCGCCGCTTGAGTGGTTAACAATTGTAGTACATCTAAGCGATCGCCCACAAATGCACCCATTGTTAGCTGATTTTCTAAATACAAAATCCCCAGTAAGTGCCCTTGGTTGCGAATTGGCATACACAGCGCACTTTTGGGTTGATGCTGGCGCATATATTCCCCAATCACACTAGGCAGATGGGTTTTGAGATCGTCAATTACAACTGTTTCTAGAGTGTTTTTTACATACTGGATCAGTTTGACTGGAACACTAGGATGATTATCTAAAGGTGCTGTTTGCAACATAGTACCTTCTAAAGTGGCGATCGCCCGCACTTGCCATGACCCATCTTGAAAGAGAATTAACGCACACCGATCAGCGCCAGCATTTTCGAGAATAATCTGAGTTAGCGTCTGGATTAATTGATCTAAGTGAATTGCAGTAGAGATTGCTTGGGAGGCTTTAAAAACAGATCCAAAGTCCAGCGCCGAATTGACGCTGCTGGATGAACTTGATATCTGGGTTGAGGAGTGATTAAAGGTACTGGATATCACAGTATTACATAGTGTTTCTTGCGAGTTGAGTTTGAGGTTTTTCTGTTGCACAATCACTCGCAGAAGTTCTGGGTAACGTCGTTCTAAATTTTCTAGTTTGGCTTTTGCACCCCAACGGGCATAGGAGTAGTAAGCTTGTTCTATGTATGCTTGGGCAACTTTTTCTTTACCCCAGTTGAGGTAGAAGTTGGCAGCCAGTTCATTGCTAAGTGCTGCTTCTTGGATGTAGCCATTTTCTTTTGCTCCAGCAATAGCAAGGTCGTAAAATTCCATTGCTGCGGTTTTTTGTGCCAGTATCCGATACTTTTCTGCCTCCACCAACTGGAATCGATGCAGATGATTCATGGGTGCATAATTTGCCCACTGTTGCATCGTGTCCTGATTTTCTGCTACCTGCTGTAAAATTCTCTGTTGTTCTTCGGCTAGCGATGTCGGAAATAAAGCCAGTTGCAGCAGTGAATCATAAAAGTTCAATATTGGAAGATTCACCGTCGCATATCCTGAACCGGAATATTGTTTGGCTTTGACAGCATATTCCACTGCCAAATCCAATGTTTGAAACAGATAACAAAGCATCAATTTGTTGACAAAGAAATGCCACAAAGCAGCGCCATCATTACTTTGCTCATGTAAAGTCAGCATTGATCTTTCATCGTAGGCTGCGCCAACTAATTCCCAAGGAGTAGTTTTTGACTCGATTAAATTCAATACTACTTGGTAGTAAATATTGTTGTAGTTGAGTGTGTGTTTTTGGTTGATTTTTTCTATTGCTGCCCCATAAATCGCTAATTCATCAGCTAATTTGGTTAATTCTTGACCAGCAATGTAAGCTTGCAAGCAATAAAGGTGGGCAGCGTAACTAGCATAAATCAAATCACCACTATCTAATCCACTGGTATAGGCTTGTAGTAATGGCTGAAGCATTGCTGTTACAGGCTCTTTCCAATGGGCGACACAAAGATGAACGACTACGAGGACTCTTGCTTCGTGTTCCCGATCTTGAAACTTAGACAGCAGTTGCAAGGCTAACTTCCCAAATTCATAACCTGTTGAGATACTGCCTGGTTGACCACAAAGCATGAGTCCATACCCTGAGTAAGCGAAGGCAGAAGCGGAAGTATTTCCGTATTTTACAGAAAGAGCAACTTTCTTCAGCACCACCAAACGATGGAGTTCAGGTTTTGCCATATAAGCAGGAGTTGTTACTTTAACTAAAACACGCAAGGCTGCACGTAATTCTGGATTCTGCATCTCTGGCAAATTAACCAATTCAGCAACTGTTTTGCCAGTTAAGCTAGCTTCAGTTTCTTCCAAGGCCAGAACAAAATCTGATGCCGTTGGTTCTTGAGGGAACTCAATGCCCAGCAACTGCAAAAATTGCATAGCTGTATCGATAGCTACCAAAAATTTACCCTGAGCTATGTAAGCTTCAATTTTTACCTCATAAACTTTAGCTGTATCAGCGATCGCTTTTGCGTGTTGTAAAATTTCCTGGGCGAAATCTTCCATTGCATCAATTTCACCACAGAGAAAACTGGTTTCGGTGGCTTCGCTATACAAGCTTAAGGTCAGATTGTAGTCAGATTCCCAAGGGTTAAATGGTAGTAACTGGATACCTGTTTTCAGATAAGCAATTGCTGAACTGTATGCGGTTGAAGCTTTTGCCTTTTTCCCAGCCATGAGATTTAACTGTGCGAGTTCATGGCGTTCTGTAGGTTGATGGAAATGTTCAAGCCCAATATTTAGCTGATTTGCGATCGCAAAAATCTGATTTTCTAATTCAGCTTCCGGGGTATTTTGCCACAACAGGCGACCGATTTTAACATGGGTTATCTGTTTATGATCTTCATGAATCAGTGAGTAAGCGGCTTGTTGGACACGATCGTGCAGAAATTTATATGTTACAGAATGAGCGATTTCCTGATTAGTTGCTTGATTTTCGTGCCCTGCATAAAACTTATAAACTTCGCTAGTTGGCAAAATCAAGCCGAACTCTAATGCTTCCCATAATGCGGCGGCGGTTTCGGTTTGGGATTGTTGATAAACAATTGCCAATATATGCAAATCAAATTGATTACCAATACAAGCCGCCAGTTTCAAAACTTCCTGAGTTGCTGGTGTTAGTTTCTGTAACCGTTGTGTCATAAACTCCACCACGTCATCTGTCAACGCTAGTTGCTTAACTTGGGCAATATCACACTGCCAATGCCCAATTTGAGAATTAAATTGAATGTAATTATCCTTATGCAGCGCCTTCAGAAACTGAGTGGTGAAAAAGGGATTCCCTTTAGTTTTTTGATACACCAATTGCATCAATGGTTGTGCTACTTCCGGTTGACAATTGAGGGTATCTGCTAGCAATTGATTCACACTTACTTTGCACAGTGGACTGAGTGTAATTTTGTTAATTTTGGCTCCAGCATTGCCTATCTCATCTAATCTCAACATTAGGGGATGTGCGGGGAAGACCTCATTATCTCGGTATGCCCCAAGCAATAACAGGTAGCCCTTCTGGGATTCATCCATCAGCAACTGCATTAACTTCAGAGATGCTGAATCTGCCCACTGCAAGTCATCCAAAAACATCACTAAAGGATGTTCTGGTGTGGTGAAAACTTGAATAAATTTCTGGAACAGCAGATTGAAGCGGTTTTGGGCCGCCATCCCAGATAGTTCTGTAGCCAAAGGTTGAGAACCAATAATTCGTTTTAGTTCTGGGATGACCTCAATAATAACTTGAGCATTTTCACCCAAAGCTGTGATAATTTTATCCTGCCACTGCTGCAAATGGGTATCGGTTTCACTCAATAATTGCCCCATTAAATCCCGGAAGGCTTGCACAAAGGCACTCAAGGGAATATTGCGATTAAATTGGTCATATTTGCCTTTGATAAAATAACCACGTTTCCCAACAATAGGTTTATGAACTTCGTTGACAACCGCAGTTTTCCCAATTCCAGAGAAGCCTGCTACTAGCATCATTTCGGTTGTCCCTTTACTGACGCGCTCAAATGCGTTGAGTAGGGTTTCTATTTCTGCTTCTCTGCCATAGAGTTTATCGGGGATAATAAAGCGATCGCACACATCCTGTTGGGCAATTGGAAAAGTCTCAATTTTGCCTGTTTCCTTCAATTGAACCAAGCACTTTTCTAAATCATACTTCAGTCCCAATGCACTCTGATAGCGTTCTTCTGCATTCTTCGCCATCAATTTTTTGATAATTTCTGCTAGTACAGATGGAATTTTGGGATTTATCTGATGCAGGAAAGGTGGTACTTTCGCAATATGACAATGTACTAATTCCATCGCATCTTCTGATGGAAATGGTAATTCCCCTGTCAGTAATTCGTAAAAAGTTACACCCAAAGAATAAAAATCTGTGCGGTAGTCAATTCCCCGATTCATTCGTCCAGTTTGTTCTGGGGAAATATAAGCAAGTGTTCCTTCTAATACGTTGGGACTGATTAAAGTTTGAGTTTCTCTTGGCAGTAGAGATGCAATACTAAAATCGATTAATTTAACTTGTTTTGTTTCTGGATTAATCAGAATATTGGCAGGTTTAATATCTTTATGAATAATGCGATTGCGAATTAGAATATCTAAAGTCTCACACAGAGATATAGCCAGGGGCAAAAATTCCCTAAGTGAATGTTGCTTTGCGCCCATCTCCGTTTTCAGAGAAATTCCCCCAAAGTCTTGCATTACGAGCGCATAGCCATTCTGGTAAGGTTCCAGGCTGTAAGTTTGGACGATCGAGGGGGAGTTGAGATTTTTAGCGATCGTGTATTGATTGCGAAACTGTACTAGTTCAGAAAAACTCGGATAAGGATTTTTCAGCAGCTTGATGACTACAGGCTGTTGGTCACTCTCTCGAACTGCTCGATAAACTAGGGTTCTAGAACCGTTGTAGAGTTCTTCGCTGACTTGATAGCCGGGAATGGTAACTACACTGCTAATCATAATTCTTTTGAATTTTTAAGACCTTAGCATTTAGTGTTCCCAGATCCGCCCCATCAGTCAGAGATTAAGGTAAAGGAATTTCTTGGCTTTGACGTAGAAACTATACTGCCCGATCATGATGCTAATACAGCACTGCGAAAATAGTAAATTTATTTAGGCATCTGGGAATACTAAATGTAAAAGTCTTAAAGATAAAGTCCAGCATGATTAGCACCAAACTCAGTATTCCTGGATATAAAGTTAGCGAACAACTTTATGATAGTGCCAGAACTCTTATTTATCGTGGTTTCCAAGAAACTGACTCCTTACCTGTAGTTATCAAACTGCTGAAAAATCCTTATCCTAGCTTTAGCGAACTCGTACAATTTCGTAATCAGTACACCATTACCAAAAATCTCAACTATCCCGGAATCATTCAAACTTACAACTTAGAAGCATACCAGAATGGTTATATATTAGTGATGGAAGACTTTGGGGGAATTGCCCTTAAGGATTATTTCGTTAACGATCATGTTGTATCCCTAAAGGATTTTTTAAAAATTGCAATATCTCTGTGTGATGTCTTAGATATACTTTCCCGCCATCGAATTATTCATAAAGATATAAAACCTGCCAATATATTAATTAATCCTGAAACTAAGCAAGTTAAGCTCATTGACTTTAGTATTGCCTCTTTATTACCACGAGAAACCCAAACGCTAATCAGTCCGAATGTATTAGAAGGGACGCTGGCTTATATTTCCCCAGAACAAACAGGAAGGATGAATCAGGGGATTGACTACCGGACAGACTTTTATTCTTTGGGTGTAACCTTCTATGAATTACTTACAGGTGAATTACCTTTTCAATCAAATGATCTGATGGAATTGGTACATTGTCACATTGCTAAATCAGCGCCATTAGTAGATGAAATTGACCCACAAATTCCGTCTGTCCTTTCAGAGATTGTCAGCAAATTGATGGGAAAAAATGCGTCATCCCGCTATCAAAGTATATTGGGTCTGAAATTTGATTTAGAAAATTGTTTAACTCAACTCGAAAAAACTGGTGAAGTTAAGAGTTTCCCAATTGCTCAACGGGATGTGTGCGATCGCTTTATTATCCCCGATAAACTCTATGGACGAGAAACTGAAATAGCCACCTTAATCGAAGCATTTGAAAGAGTAAGCAAAGGTGCAACTGAAATAATGTTGGTTACTGGTTTTTCAGGAATCGGAAAAACTGCGGTTATTAACGAAGTTCATAAACCGATTGTGCGCCAACACGGTTATTTTATCAAAGGGAAATTTGACCAATTTCAACGGAATATTCCCTTGAGTGCTTTTGTGCAAGCATTCCGAGATTTAATCTGGCAATTATTAACTCTAAACAACGCTCAAATCCAGCAATGGAAAAACCAGATATTAGAAGCTGTTGGGGAGAATGGACAGGTAATTATTGAAGTCATCCCGGAATTATCAAAAATTATTGGTGAACAACCACCCGCACCAGAATTATCAGGAACTGCGGCCAAAAATAGATTTAATTTATTATTCCAAAAATTTACGCAAGTCTTTACGATTGCTGAACATCCATTAGTGATATTTTTAGATGATTTGCAATGGGCAGATTCAGCATCGCTGAACTTAATGCAACTATTGATTGCTGATACAGGTCATCTATTGTTAATTGGTGCATATCGTGATAATGAAGTCAATCCAGCACATCCATTAATATTGACTTTGAGCGATATTCAAAAAATGCAAGCACCAATTAATACAATTAATTTAACACCACTAAGTCAAGGGCAATTGAATCAGTTAGTCACGGACACACTCAAATGTACAGAAAATGTAGCATCACCTCTTTCTCAATCGATCTATCAAAAAACTCAAGGTAATCCGTTTTTCACAACACAGTTTATCAAAGTATTACATCAAGAAGAATTTCTTAAATTTGACTTGAATTCCGGCTGTTGGAAATATAATATTACCCAAGTAAATCAGCAAGCGGTTACAGATGATGTTGTAGAATTCATGGTGTGTCAATTACAGAAACTTCCTGAATCAACTCAACAACTTTTACAGTTAGCTGCGTGTATTGGGAATCAGTTTGGCTTAGTAACTTTGGCAATAGTTTCAGATAAATCAAAAACAGAAACGGCAGCTATTTTATGGAAAGCTTTACAAGAAGGATTAATTTTATCTACTAGTACTGCTTATAGTTTTCATCAAGATTTATTTTTAGAAAAAAACGGTAATATAACAAAGAATATAGACGCACAAACGGCTGAAGATAGTTTAAAAGAAAAGACAGTTACATACAAATTTTTACACGATCGCATTCAACAAGCTGCCTCTTTTCTGATTCCCAAAGAACAGAAAGAGTTGACCCATCTCCAAATTGGACAATTAATTTTAAAAAATACATCATTAGCCCAGCAGTCAGAGAATATTTTTGAGATTGTCGGTCATTTAAATTATGGAATTCCACTCATTAACCAGCCAAGTAAACGTCAAGAATTAGCTAAACTAAATCTCAAGGCAGGTCACAAAGCCAAAGAAGCGATTGCTTATGGTGCGGCTCTACAATATTTCAATCAGGGCATTCAGTTGTTAATTAGTGATGGCTGGGAAAATGCTCATGATTTAACGCGAGATTTATATCACGCTGCTGCCGAAGTTGCATTTATCAGTAATGAATTTGAGCAGATGGAATCGCTAATTAAAGTAGTGATACAACGAGCGACAAGTTTTTTAGATAAAGTAAAAGTTTATGAAATTAAGCTCCAGTATTATCAAGTACAAGGGCAGATGATTAAAGCAATTGATATTGGGTGTCAAACTCTCAAAAAACTTGGAATACCTTTATTTAAATCTGTTACTGCTTCAGATATTCATCAAGCTATAGAAAACACTTTATCAACACTGGGAGAGCGTCAAATTGAAAGTTTAATTGAGCTACCTTTGATGACTGATCCTCAAGCTTTAGTTGCTCTGAAAATTATGATCAGCCTCACTCCCTCTGTCCATCAGGCTGCTCCCCACTTATTTCCAATTATTGCCTGTGAACAAGTTAACTTATCGCTTAAATACGGCAATACAGCACTTTCAGCGCCAGGATATGCTGATTTTGGCATTGTTTTAAATGCGGTATTAAATCAGCTAGAAAAAGGATATAAGTTTGGGCAGTTAGCTTTAAAAATTGTAGAGAAGTTTGATGCAAAATCTCTAAAAAGTATGACTAGTTTCAAAGTAGCTGCATTTAATCAATTCAACAAGCTACCTGTCCGAGATACCATTAATTTATTAAAAGAATCTTATACTTTAGGATTAGAAGTTGGAGATTCTGTCCACATGATTGTCTCAACTTTTTTTCGACTTTTTTATACCTATCTAATGGGTATAGAAG
>NZ_JACKZS010000212.1 GCF_014222285.1 Nostoc sp. UCD121 | reverse complement strand
ATTGTAAATTGTTCGTGAAGCTAAATAATATTACTGCTTTTTAAATTATTAATACTCGATAATAACCGTAATTATACGATTTAGCTGAAATCAAGCTAATACCATGCCATTAGTCTAATTATTACTGTTAACTGTTAGTGGTTGATGTGCGATCGCTAGCTGTAAGCGTCTGAATCATCACCTATCGCGTGTAAGGCTTATGCTTATGTGCAATTTCGCTCTTAATCTTTGCTTAGAAAGTTGAGAGTAGACCCATTGTTAACACACACTTTTTTTGGAGAAATGAGCTTTATGGCTACTTCAACTTTAAGGAAATTATCAATAGCTACCATCGGCACAGCATTTATAACTCTAGGAACCGTCAGTACAGCAGAAGCTGGCTTGATTAACTTTGACACAGATGCCAATGGCAATCCGATAAATGCTCCATCTTTGTTCTTTGACAGCACTGCCCTTACTAACTTGTATGCACCATTAGGTGTAAATTTTAGTGGGCCAGGTCAACTAAGTGGTGGCTCAATAATAGATCAATTGGGCAATTTTGGAGTTAATGCACTCAGTGGCGCTAACTTTTTAGCGTTCAATCGCGGTGCCATCCTATCAAACGGTGGTATACCAACAGATCCAGAAACAATCAGTTTTGCTGACCCGATAATTGATTTCTCTATCTTCGCTTCTGGAGGATTTGTGTCTAATACTTTCCAAGTACAAGCATTTGATATCAATAACCTTCTCCTAGGTACAAGCAAAATTAATACAGCAGTCGGAGAATGGGGACAGTTGAACTTTTCTTCATCTTTAGGTGATGTCAGCAAGGTCGTTCTCACTGGAACAGGAGCGGCAAGTTTTTTTGTGTATGACAATCTTTCCTTTACCCCTGCAAGTAAGTCAGTTCCCGAACCTGGATCTTTGTTAGGCTTAGTGACATTCGCTACTTTCGGCGCTACTTCTCTTTTAAAGTTTAAACAGCAACAGAAAGCTTAAGTTAAAGCATAAATAAATCACTAATCTACTTTGATTACTGCTGTGTCTAGTATTACGAGATGCGGCAGTTTTTGATTTTGAGTCTCTTCAGCCGTTTGACTGCCTACCCTAATCTTGATCCCCAAGCCCCAGTCTTAATGATCAATTTAAGGCGAAGGTGGGGGCGTTCAGTGCTAATCTGAAAGGTGACATTGCTTAATTTTATGTCTTCTCCGACCTTATCTGAAATATAGCTTCACTCATTAGGCGCAGCATGGTCACAACCGCAGAAAAAACAAACATTGGCTACATTACCCAAATCATTGGCCCAGTTGTAGACGTTAAATTTCCCGGCGGGAAATTGCCACAAATCTACAACGCTTTGAAAATCAAAGGCACCAACGAAGCTGGGCAGGAAATCAACATCACCGTTGAAGTACAGCAACTGCTGGGCGACAACCAGGTGCGGACTGTTGCGATGAGTTCCACCGAAGGCTTAGTGCGCGGTTTTGAAGTCAGCGATACAGGCGCTCCCATTACCGTGCCAGTTGGTAAAGCCACTTTGGGTCGGATTTTCAACGTCCTTGGCGAACCTGTGGATAACAGGGGCCCAGTAAATGCTGAGGCAAGTTTACCCATCCACCGCTCTGCTCCTAAATTCACCGATCTGGAAACCAAACCTTCGGTGTTTGAGACTGGGATTAAAGTTGTTGACCTTCTGACTCCCTATCGACGCGGCGGTAAGATTGGTCTATTCGGCGGTGCTGGTGTTGGTAAGACCGTAATCATGATGGAGTTGATTAACAACATCGCTACCCAGCATGGTGGAGTATCCGTATTTGCTGGCGTGGGTGAGCGCACCCGTGAAGGTAATGACCTCTACAATGAAATGATTGAGTCTGGGGTAATCAATAACGAGAACCTCAACGAATCAAAAATTGCTCTAGTCTACGGTCAAATGAACGAACCACCTGGAGCTAGAATGCGGGTTGGTCTTTCGGGATTGACAGTAGCAGAGTACTTCCGGGATGTGAACAAGCAGGACGTGCTGCTGTTTATTGATAATATCTTCCGGTTTGTACAAGCAGGTTCGGAAGTATCCGCGCTATTGGGTCGGATGCCTTCTGCGGTAGGATATCAGCCCACATTGGGAACCGACGTAGGTGAACTGCAAGAGCGGATTACCTCGACTACAGAGGGTTCCATTACCTCCATTCAAGCAGTATACGTACCTGCGGATGACCTGACAGACCCCGCACCTGCTACTACCTTCGCCCACTTGGACGGAACCACAGTACTGTCTCGCGGTTTGGCTGCTAAGGGAATTTACCCCGCAGTTGACCCCCTTGGTTCAACTTCCACCATGCTCCAACCAAACATTGTCGGTGAAGAACACTACAATACTGCGCGGGCGGTGCAATCAACTCTGCAACGTTACAAAGAACTCCAAGACATTATCGCCATTCTCGGTTTAGATGAATTGTCTGAAGAAGACCGTCTAATCGTGGCACGGGCGCGGAAAGTTGAGCGCTTCTTGTCTCAGCCATTCTTTGTAGCAGAAGTATTTACCGGTTCTCCTGGTAAGTATGTGAAGTTGGAAGATACCATCAAAGGCTTCCAAAAAATTCTGTCTGGTGAGTTGGATGCTCTGCCAGAACAGGCTTTCTACTTGGTTGGCGATATCAACGAAGCGATCGCTAAAGCTGAAAAAATCAAAGGTTAGTCATTAGTCATTTGTCATTGGTCATTGGTCATTAGTTCAACTGCTAATGACTAATGGCAATTACAAAAGACAAAGGACATAGACGCTCTTTGGGCGGCTTCCCGTAGGGTAGGACGAAGGACGAAGGACAAAAGACAAATGACATTAACCGTTCGTGTAATTTCCCCAGATAAAACAGTCTGGGATGCTCCAGCAGAAGAAGTAGTTTTGCCTAGCACAACTGGTCAACTAGGTATCCTCACTGGACACGCACCACTTTTAACCGCCCTGGATACTGGTGTAATGCGAGTCCGTGCCGCGAAAAATCAGGGTTGGGAAGCGATCGCTCTTTTGGGTGGCTTTGCCGAAGTCGAAGAAAATGAAGTGACAATTCTGGTTAACGGCGCTGAACGTGGCGACAAAATTAACCTTGAAGAAGCTCGTGCTGCTTACAACCAAGCAGAAGCGGGACTCACTCAAGTTTCAGCAGACGATCGCCAAGCCCAAATCAAGGCAAATCAAGCTTTCAAACGCGCCCGCGCTCGGTTTCAAGCTGCTGGCGGTTTGGTCTAATTTAATTTTCTATTTCAACTTTGTAGGTTGGGCAATGTCCAACCTACAAATTATTTATTAAAAAGAATTCAGGAGTCAGGAGCCAGAATTCAGTATTAATTCTGTATAAATGCTAAACTTTCTCCCTATATGAATCGAGTATTCTGAATTCTGTTAGCGCAGCGGGGCGTAGCCCATTCTGAATTCTCACTCCGTTATTTATTAATTTTTCAAAAAAATTACGTCAAGTTTAAGAAATCGAGGCAAGCCATGCTGAAGTGTTAACTTAGCTAATTAGTTGCCCAAATGGGCACAAATTATGAAAAGCTTTTCATCTTTGCTTGGTACTCGTAAACAAAATAAGGTAGCTCGTTTTGCGGCCTCTATCGTAGCAACGTTAGCGCTCGCTGGTGGTATTCATTCTGCCAATGCTACTTTTGTTAAAACAACTACTGCAAAAGAAATAACTTCGGCATTAGTCCAGCGAAATCAGACTACACCAAATATTGCTCAGTTACCAATCAGCAGGAATCAATATCAAACTGCTGGAATTGATCCTGTTGTACTAGTTCCTATCCTTCTTGTCGGCGGTTTCGTCATATTCGTCCCCCTATTCTTTGGGGGGCTTGTAGTCATTGGCGAACGTGAAGTTGGTATTGTAGTGAGGAAATTTACCCTTTCTGGGCGTGGACTCCCCGCCGGCAGTTTGATTGCCCTCAACGGCGAAGCTGGCTTACAGGCAGATACTTTAGCTCCTGGTTGGCACTGGGGCTATTGGCCTTGGCAATATTCTGTAAAGAAAGAATCGGTAATTGTCGTCCCCCAAGGGGAAATCGCTTTGATTGTGGCAGCTGATGGCGCATCCAACCCACCAGAGCGGATTTTGGGGAAAATCGTGGGTTGCGATAACTTCCAAGATGCTCGAAAATTCCTCACCGAAGGTGGTGAAAAAGGGCGGCAAATGGGTTTTCTCACCGCAGGTACATATAGGATTAACACTGCTCTGTTTAAAGTCATCATGGCATCAAATGCCAGCGCTCATGGCATGGCTCCAGAACATTTGCGGGTGTACAGTCTGGCATCAGACAAAGTTGGCATCGTCACTACCTTAGATGGTGTGCCAATTTCTGCTGGTGAACTCGCAGGCCCAATAATTGACGGACACGACAACTTCCAAAATGGTCAGAAATTTATTAATGGAGGTGGACGGCGAGGTTTACAAGAGCAGACTTTGCTTTCTGGTTCTTGGAACTTGAATCCTTGGTTTGTCCAGGTTGAACAAGTGCCGATGACAGAAATTCCCATTGGGTATGTAGGTGTGGTGATTTCTTTCGTGGGTAAGGCACATCAAGATGTCAGCGGTGCAGCTTTCACCCACGGTAACTTGGTAAATCAGGGACATAAAGGTGTGTGGGTCGAACCGCTATACCCTGGTAAACACCCGATTAATTCCCGGATTATGAAGATGGAACTAGTGCCAACGACCAACATTGTCTTAAACTGGTCAGGTCGGACTGAACGCCACAGCTATGATGCTCAACTAGCTTCCTTGACAGTGCGATCGCGTGATGGGTTTGCCTTTGATTTGGAAGTAGCACAAATTATCCATGTGGGTGCTTTAGATGCTCCGAAGGTAATTTCCCGCGTTGGTGCAATGCAAAATCTGGTAGACCATGTATTAGAACCAACTATCGGTAATTATTTCCGTAACTCAGCCCAAAACTGTACTGTATTAGATTTTCTGACTGCTCGAAGTGAGCGACAAACTGAGGCTGCTGAGTATATTAAAACAGCATTGCGGGCTTATGATGTACAAGCGATCGATACTCTGATTGGTGATATTCTGCCACCAGCGTCGTTAATGCAGACACAGACAGACCGGAAGATTGCTGAAGAAGAACGCAAGACTTATGAAGTCCAGCAGATGGCGCAAACCCAACGACAGCAGCTTGTCCGGGAAACAGCGCTGGCTGATATCCAGCAAGAAATGGTGAAATCAGAGCAGAGTGTACATATTGCTGACTTGAAAGCCCAAGCCCAAATTAAGCAGGCGAACGGTGAAGCCGAAGGTACAAAACTCCGGGCAATTGCTGAGGCTGAAGGTATTCGGGCCACAGGTAACGCTAAAGCTGAAACCTATCGCGCTGGTGTGGAAGCTTTGGGTTCCCAAGGTTATACAGCAATGCAATTAATGCAGATTATAGGCGATCGCCATGTCCGCTTAATTCCAGATGTCTTAGTTGGCAGTAACGGTAGCAATAACGGTTTAGTGGATGGGCTACTATCCATGATTTTATGGAATCAAACTGGTAAAGGTGAATTGAAACCAACACCTTTGCATCCGCAACCAGTAGTTACCCAAACACAACCAACCACAGATAACGGTCTTCCACCGATAGTTGTGAATTTTCCAGTGGATAAGTAATATCCGGTAGGGTAGCACAGCTTTGCTACCCTACGAGAAACTCAATTTTAAATGGTTATATTTTACTTTGGGTAGGCAAGATGCCTACCCTGTAATTTTGGTAGGAAATTTTGTTTTTACAAGAACGTTATCGTTTAATCAAGCGGATTGGTAAAGGGAGATTCTGTAAAACCTTCCTCGCTGTAGATGAGGGTCAGTTTCCGCCAATTCCTTGCGTTGTTCAAGAATTATCGCAGGAATACGAGACGTTTAAAAATTTTCAGCAAAAGGCGCAACAGCTAGAGGAATTAGGAAAGCATCCGCAAATTCCCGCTTTATTGGCTTATTTTCAGCACAACGGGCATTTTTATTTAGTGCAGGAGTTTATTGCAGGCACTAATTTAGCTCAGGTAGTTGAGGAAGAAGGTGCTTTTAATGAAACTCAGATTTGGCAACTGTTAGAAGATGTTTTGCCAGTTTTGCAGTTTATTAGCGATGCCTGCGACGGGCTACGCCTACGCAACATCATCCACCGCGATATTAAACCCCAAAATATCATCCGTAGATCCCCAATTACCAAGAAGGGGAATTTCGTTATAGTCGATTTTAGCACTGCGAAAATTGTCACAGAAATCGATCGGCTAACATCTGAAACCAATATTGGCAGTCCAGAATATTCTGCACCAGAACAAACGAGAGGAAAAGCAGTTTTTGCTAGTGACTTATATAGCTTGGGTGTAACTTGTATTTATTTACTTACCCAGATTCCTCCCTTTGATTTATTTGATATTGCTAACGATTGTTGGGTTTGGCAACAATATCTTACTACTAAGGTAAGTGATCGCCTGGTGCAAATTCTCGACAAGCTGCTGCAAAATTCTGTTAACCGCCGCTTTCAATTAGCTAATGAAGTTATGCAAGCAATGGGTATAGAATGTAAAACTCAAAATTTGAAATTACCAAACCCTCCTTGGCAATGCTTGCATACCTTAACTGGGCATTCTGGCACATTGAGTAGTGTGAATGCCCTTGCCATAAGTCCTGACGACTATACCTTAGCCAGTGCTAGTGATGATAAAATCGTCAAATTGTGGGATTTAAATACTCAAAAAATCCTAGCTAGCTTATTAGGACATTCCCAAGCGGTAAAATCAGTCGCCTTCAGTCCTGATGGTCAAATTTTGGCAACTGCTAGCGATGATAAAACTATCAAATTGTGGCAGGTTGAGACATTAAAAGAAATCTGCACTTTATTGGGACATTCACACGCCGTAAAATCAGTTGCTTTCAGTCCAGATGGGCAGATTCTCGCTAGTGGTAGCTGGGATAAGACAATCAAACTCTGGGATGTAAATACTGGCACAGAAATTTGCACCATAACTGGACACCAATTACAGGTAAATTCAGTAGCATTTAGTCCCCAAGGACAGCTTTTAGCTAGCGCAAGTTATGACAGAACAATTCGCTTGTGGCAGATAGAAGGTTCCCAGAGAGAAATTCAAAACCGCCCATGCTATAGCTTGTTAGGCACCCTTTCGGGTCATGCATGGGCGGTTTTGACAGTCGCTTTTAGTCCCGATGGGAAAATTTTGGCGACGGGTAGTGATGATAACACTATTAAATTGTGGGAGGTAAACACTGGTCAGCTAATTTGCACACTTGTAGGCCATTCTTGGTCTGTGGTGGCTGTGGCTTTTACTGCCGATGGCGAAACACTCCTAAGTGCAAGTTGCGACAAAACAGTTAAACTTTGGAGAGTAAGCACAGCAGAAGAGATTGTTACTCTCTCTGGTCATGTAGACTCAGTATCTGCTGTTGCTGTGAGCAAAGTTAGACAATTAATTGCAAGTGGCAGCCGAGATAAGACTATCAAACTGTGGCAGCTTGTAGAACAGGACAATAGCTAATTTTGTAATATCAAGCGCTACCTGTGAAGGCAACTTCTGGAAATTTCAATTGAGCTTCTGCCATTGGACGGTTTCTGCCTTCCTCTTGCCAGTAGTTAATCACTTCTGTCGCTTTATTAAGCAACTCGACACGATCCACATCAGTAATCCAATGTTTGGACTCTAATTCCTTTTTTAACTCTTCCCAGGCATCATTTCTGGGCCAAAAAAAGTACTTAGTCAAGGGACTTGTGCCTTTGCCGACAATTTGATCGACTGCAAGAGCAACGTTTTCGTCTAACCACAGAATTTTCAAAATAAACTTGGTCAATCACACCTCCGGGAATTTCCGGGCATTACTGAACTAGGATAGCGATCGCTTATTTTAACGCAATACTATATCAAATGACCAAACAGTGATTGAGAATCGTCTACCATAAGGTTTAGTCGGCGCTAACTAAAGATGCTTATGACTGCCCAACTGCCCCAATCTCAAACAACATCTGGTTCAGATTTGTATGAGCAAGATTTTTACCTGTGGATTCAAACCACAGCAGAACTGCTCAAGCAAGGTCGGCTCACAGAACTAGATTTAGAGAATTTGATTGAAGAAATTGAAACGATGGGCAGAAGTGAAAAGCGGGCGTTGGAGAGCAATCTAGAAGTGTTGCTGATGCATCTGCTCAAATATCAGATTCAAACTGAAAGGCGCTCAAAAAGTTGGCAGTACACAATTTTGGAACACCGCAGGCGAGTCCAAAAGGCACTTCAGGAAAGCCCGAGTTTGAAACCTTACTTTGATCAGGTTTTTGACGAAAGCTATCAAACCGCTAGACGACTGGCTGTCATTGAAACTGGATTAGACATCGCTATCTTCCCAGAAAAATCTCCCTTCACGCCAGAGCAAGCCCTTGACCCCGATTTTTTACCTGAGCCATGAGCGCATTATGATGATCTAAAACTCTTTTGCTTCCTAACTCATGACTCAACCAACTTCTGTAAAAGCGATCGCTATTTTCGATATTGATGGTGTTGTGCGCGATGTTAGCGGCTCCTATCGCCGGGCGATCGCAGATACCGTAGAATATTTTACGACCCAAGCATATCGTCCAACCCCATTGGATATTGACCAATTGAAGTCTGAAGGCGTGTGGAATAACGATTGGGAAGCATCGCAGGAATTAATTTACCGCTACTTTGAAACCCAAAAACAGAGCCGAGAACAACTGCAACTAGATTACAGTGCGATCGTTGCTTTTTTTCAATCGCGTTACCGAGGCTCAGATCCAAATAATTTTACAGGGTATATCTGTAATGAACCCTTATTATTACAACCTAGCTATTTAGAACAACTTACCCAAGCCGGAATTGCTTGGGGATTTTTCAGCGGTGCAACTCGTGGTTCCGCTAACTATGTATTAGAAAAACGCTTGGGCTTGGAATCTCCAGTATTAATTGCGATGGAAGATGCACCAGGAAAACCTGATCCTACGGGACTTTTCGCTACAGTTCGTGAGTTAGATAATGGAATTGAGGAAAGATTAGCTGTAATATATGTGGGGGATACGGTAGCTGATATGTATACCGTCGAGAAAGCGCGGCGTTTAGATTCTTCTCGCCCTTGGATTGGTGTAGGGGTTTTACCGCCCCATGTACAGGAAACAGCAGTGCGTGGTGATGCATACAGCGAGACATTGCTAGTAGCAGGAGCATCTGTAGTTTTGCGTAATGTGCAAGAATTGACCCCAAGGCAGATTCAAGAATTGGTAAGTTCATTTGCTTGATCTGTGTTCTAAGCTTAATCAAGCTAGGGGTGCATAAATAACTGACTGATAACAATCTTGCTTTAATCATTGGGAGATTAATAAAAATGTCTGCACTTAAACTGCCTAACGGCCCTCAAACTCACCCTTGGGTACAGACGTATCAGTGGCTGACTAATCCTTTAGAATATATGGAAGCCTGTGCTAAACGCTATGGTGATATCTTCACTCTTCGGATTGGCCCAGTTTTTACTCCTCAAGTCTTCATTAGCAATCCCCAGGCAATTCAGCAGATTTTTACCACAGATCCAAAACAGTTAGATTCTGGTGCCGCAGCAGGTTCAGGAACGCCTTTATTGGGGCCAAATTCTCTATTATCCTTAGAAGGAAAACCTCACCAGCGCCAGCGTAAACTGCTGACACCTCCTCTACATGGGGAAAGAATGCAGGCTTATGGTGATTTAATCTGTAAAATCACCAAGCAAGTAACTAGTGAGTGGCCAGTCGGGGAAAGCTTTACAGTCTTGCCATCGATGCAAGAAATCTCCTTTCAGGTGATTTTGAAGGCTGTATTTGGTCTAAAGGACGGACTTCGTTATGAAAAACTCAAAGAAACACTGATTGCTATCCTGAATCCAAAAAGACCTGTTGTACGGGCAATAATGCTGTTTTTCCCATTATTACGACAAGATTTTGGGCCTCGCAGTCCTTGGGGAAGTTATCTATGTTTGCGGCAGGAAATGGATGATCTCATCTATGCTGAAATTCAAGAGAGGCGATCGCTTGCTGATGAGTCTCGAAGTGATATTCTGTCTTTAATGATGGCGGCTCGTGATGAAGCAGGTGAGCCGATGACAGACTTGGAATTACGTGATGAATTGATGACTTTGTTGATTGCAGGTCATGAAACTACGGCTAGTTCTTTGGCATGGGCACTGTACTGGATTCATCATCAACCTGAAGTCCTTGAAAAACTGTTGCAAGAACTGGATAGCCTGGGTAATAACAAAGACCCAAACGCCATTTTCCGATTACCTTATTTGAATGCAGTTTGTTCAGAAACAATGCGTCTATATCCGGTGGCGATGTTGGGATTAAATCGATTAGTTAAATCACCTTTAGAAATTGCAGGCTACAAATTTGACCCTGGTACTATATTAGTTCCTTGTATTTATTTGAACCATCATCGAGAAGATTTATACCCCAATTCCAAGCAATTTCAACCAGATCGTTTTTTAGAACGCCAATTTACTCCATCTGAATATTTGCCCTTTGGTGGTGGTAATCGTCGCTGTATTGGCATGGCATTTGCGCTGTTTGAGATGAAACTGGTATTGGCAACTGTATTATCTGATTGGCAAATGAAACTAGCTGATACAAAGCCAGTACTACCAGTTCGCAAAAGCATCCTGTTAGCACCAGGCGGCGGTGTACCAATGGTGGTAACTGGAAAACGTCAGCAAAATCAGCGAGTTCTTGAGACTAACTTAGTGTAAAAAATCTCAGAATCAGGTCGGAGCGATTGCTCCGCTTCCCCTTTTGATTTACTTGCTAATTACTGGATTTTCAAGAACTTATCCAAAGCTGTAACTAGGCTGGGAGGCCAACGCCGGATATTTTTTACCCAGTCGATATCCTTATAGCGGCTATCAAGTCCATAAGCTGCTACCCAGTTGCTTTCGGCTTCACCTTGTTCTCCATTTACCCAATATGCAGCTGTGAGGGCGGCACGCACATCAGCAAATTTGGAGTATTTACGGGCGATATTTCGCATTTCGCGGATTGCTTGCTCTTTTTGACCTGTTTCATACAGAGCGAGGGCGTAGTTAGCACGGGCGAAGGCAAAATTTGGGGCTATCTCATTGGATTTTTTGTAGTCTGCGATCGCATCTTCCCATTTTCCTAAACCTGTTTTGGCATTACCGCGATTGTTATACGCCATCGCATCTTTAGGATCGAGTTCTAAGACATGATTATAATCTGCGATCGCATCATCCCATTTTCCCATTCCTTCCAATGCCGCCCCCCGATTCAAATAAGGATCGGTGACATTCGGCGCTAGTTCTATCGCTTTGTTATAATCTGCGATCGCCTCTTGTAACTTATTCTGGCTCACCCGCGAATTTCCCCGGTTACTCCACGCCCCCGCATTCGTCGGAAATTGTTCAATAATCTTTGTCCAGTAGGTTTCAGCCGTCGCAAAATCACCTTGATTCGTCGCTGCAAAGGCTTGATTTGCCCACTCATCACCTTGTTTTAACTGTTCTTGAGTAATGGGCGGTTGAGATTGTGCCATGACTGGAGTAGCCCAGCCAAATATAAGTAACAGACTGAGAAAAATACCAATCAACTTAATCATCTAGGTTTACGTAATTTGTTCTTTGTCATTTGTCATTTGTCATTGAGCATGGAGCAGAGGAATGGAGTTCAAAGGCTCATTAATGGAGTTCAAAGACTCATTTACGAGTATCAATGCCCCATACCCAATGCCCAATACCCAATACCCAATTTCCCATAATTACAATAATGACAACTGTTCATTAGGCGGCGTGAATCCCAAATGCTTATATGCTGCCTTTGTCGCCATCCTGCCGCGATGAGTTCTAGTTAAATACCCAATCTGCATGAGGTAAGGTTCGTAAACCTCTTCAATTGTTTGAGTATCTTCACCCGTTGCTGCTGCCATTGTTTCTAACCCCACTGGCCCGCCGTTAAATTGTTCAATTATCACACTTAGCATCTGGCGATCTGTCCAATCTAAACCGCAGGGATCTACTTGGAATAGTTGCAATGCCTCAGATGCGATAATTTCATTAATCTCTCCAGATATTTTTACTTCCGCATAATCACGCACTCGTTTTAGTAGCCTATTTGCAATCCGTGGTGTTCCGCGTGAACGACGGGCAATTTCTGTGGCACCATCTTCTGTAATAGGGGTTTTGAGTAATTGAGCGGTTCGCAGTACAATTTGAGTCAGTTCGTCGACTTCGTAAAATCGGAGTTTTTGAATTAAACCGAAGCGATCGCGCAGTGGTGAAGTTAAAGCACCGACACGAGTTGTAGCACCCACTAAGGTAAACTTTGATAGAGGCAAACTTCTGATCCGAGCGCTAGAACCTTTACCAATAGTAATATCTAAGCGATAATCTTCCATTGCTGGATACAGAATTTCTTCCGTCATCCGCGAGAGGCGATGAATTTCATCCACAAATAAGATATCCCCTGGCTTCATGTTCACCAGTAGCCCAACAATATCTCGTGGACGTTCTAGGGCTGGCGCACTGGTAATTTTGTAATTTACCCCCATTTCCGATGCTAAAATCATTGCCATTGTGGTTTTGCCCAATCCTGGCGGCCCATACAGCAGTAAGTGATCCAGCACCTCACCACGAGACTTGGCTGCTTTGATGGCAATATCTAGCACATCCTTTAAATCTTTTTGTCCAATGTAATCGGCAAATCGGTGCGGCCGAATACCTTCTTCCTGTTGTTCTTGTTCATCAATAGCAGCTTCAGGCTTCAAAATATTTTCTGTGGATGGTGCTTTCGTCGACTCCCGACGCTGCTTTGGTTCTCCGTTGGGTTCTGGAGGCTGTTTTTTCGAGGAGATTATCGCCATAATTCAGCTATCAACTTTTAAGGGGACTAGAAAGTGGGGAGTGGGGGAGC
>NZ_JACKZS010000211.1 GCF_014222285.1 Nostoc sp. UCD121 | reverse complement strand
ATCTTAAGTCCAGAGGATTGGTTCGCGATAGCTGGTCGCGAACCAATCCCCTTTTCCACATCCCGTGAAAAGTCAGATTAGTTTTCACCATCCAAATCTGCAAGCGTTTAATATTCATTCCATCTTCTTCAAAACTGTAAACAACTTGATAGGCAGGTGTATTTGATAGTTGACTTTTACCTTCTTGAATAATTTTAATATTTGGATAAGACTGTTTGATTTCATCCAAATAAGACTTAGTAAATTGTTCTAGTTCTTTTTGAGGTTCTGGAAAATCTTGAACAATTAAATTAAGACTTTCTAAGTAGTTATCTGCATTACCTTCTTTAGGCGAAATAAATTTAACTAGATTGCCAGTAATACGGTCTGGAGTTACAGTCTTTTCCCAATCTGTAGGATATTTTATACTGATTCCATAAACGGTATTACTATAGTTTTTTAGGCTATTATTACGCGGTATTATGATAAACAAAAAGGCAATAATAGTGGCTAATGTCGCAATTCCCAAACCAATAATAGCCTTCTGCCAAATTGATTTCGCAGGACGATTAGCTGGTGTCAATTTTCCTAGTGCTTGCAACGCTTCTGTTGCCGATTGATATCTCTGTCGAAAGTCGTACTTGAGCATTTTATCTATAATCTCTGCGAACTGTTGGCTAACCTGTGCTTGGTCACGCCAGATAATTTCACCCGTCAGATTATCTTTTGGTAACTGCATAGGATTTAAATTCGTCAGAGCTTCAATACCAATGATTCCGACTGCATAAATATCACTACATAACCTGGGCTGTCCTTGATTTTGTTCACTGGGTATATAACCAGGTGTGCCAACTACAACTGTTGATATCATTTGTCCTTGAGCATTCACCGTCTGAGAACCGGTTTGTTTTACTGCTCCAAAATCAATTAGAACGATCTTCCCATCCTGTTGACGCCGCATTAAATTCGAGGGCTTAATATCTCGGTGGATAACATTATTCTGATGGAGGAATTCTAATGCCTCCAATATATCCTGTAACAAAGCAATTACCTTCTCTTGACTCCATTGTTTGTTTGGATTGATTTCATGACTCAAGTCATAACCTGCAATAAATTCCTGAACTAAATAAAACTTTTGATCTTCTTCAAAATGCGCTAGCAGGCGCGGAACCCTATCATGATTCCCTAAGCGGTTGAGTACTTTAGCTTCGGTTTCAAATAGCCGTCGGGCATGGAACAAAGTATTTAAATCTGTGGCTTTAGGTGAGAAGTGTTTCACAACACACTGGTCTTTATCAGGCAATTTCCTATCAATAGCTAGGTAAGTAGTCCCAAAACCACCTTCTCCCAGTTTGCTGATAATTTCGTAGCGCCCAGCCAGGATTTTGCCTATCATCATATTTACAAGGTATGTTTGATTAATCTGAATTTTGACACGGAATATTATTTGTCGATAGTAGAAATGATTGTAAATATTTATATAAGTAATATACTTAAAAGCCGACCTCTGCATGGTTGGTAGTGCCAAATTTTACTAAATGCTCACCATTGGCTAACAAAATGGGATAAATGGAAATGAGTCTAATCAAAAACACAAAATTAAAAATTCATTGACAAAATCTCTAGAAATATTCTTTAATCTCAGCCAATAAAGTCTCTTAACAGCATAAGCTAGCGATTGGGTTAGGCAACTGGACTAGATGCGTAACACACTCGAATAAAGGATAAAGTACAGATGAGTAAATTTTTAGACACTGCAATTGAAGCGATCGCAGCCCGTGAAATTCTTGATTCACGCGGTAGACCGACAATCGAAGCCGAAGTGCATTTAGCCAACGGTGTTGTCGGACTAGCACAGGTTCCCAGTGGTGCTTCCACAGGCACTTTTGAGGCTCACGAACTGCGTGATGGCGATAAAAGCCGTTATGGGGGCAAAGGCGTACTCAAGGCAGTACAAAACGTCAAAGAAGCGCTTGCACCAAAATTACTAGGCTTGGATGCCCTCAACCAAGAACTCCTAGATCGCACGATGATCGCTATAGATGGTTCTCCTAACAAATCCAGTTTGGGCGCGAATGCGATTTTGGGGGTTTCCCTAGCAGCAGCCAAAGCAGGTGCTGAATCTCTAGATATTCCTCTATATCGCTATTTGGGTGGCCCTTTAGCGAATTTGCTCCCAGTGCCGTTGATGAACGTGATTAACGGTGGCGCACACGCATCAAACAATGTGGATTTTCAAGAGTTTATGATTGTCCCAATTGGCGCAACTTCCTTTCGGGAAGCATTGCGCTGGGGTGCAGAGGTATTTGCTACCCTCAGTCAGGTATTAGATGAGAAGGGTTTGCTTACTGGTGTAGGCGATGAGGGCGGGTTTGCCCCGAACCTCGAATCTAATCAGGTGGCTTTGGAATTGCTGGTTGCTGCCATTAAGAAAGCTGGTTATAAGCCAGGAGAAGAAGTAGCTTTGGCTTTGGATGTGGCTGCTAGCGAATTTTACAAAAATGGCCAGTATGTTTACGATGGTAAACCTCACGCCCCGGCTGAGTTTATTGATTATTTAGGACAACTTGTTGACCAATACCCAATTGTGTCAATTGAGGATGGTTTACATGAAGAAGATTGGCAAAGTTGGCAATTGCTGACCCAGAAGTTAGGTTCGCGGGTGCAATTGGTAGGGGATGATTTGTTTGTAACGAACGCTACTCGTTTGCAAAGAGGCATTCAGGAAAAAGCCGCTAACGCCATTTTGATTAAACTCAATCAAATTGGTTCTCTCACCGAAACCTTGGAAACGATTGATTTGGCAACACGTAACAGCATCCGTTCAGTAATTAGCCATCGTTCTGGTGAAACCGAAGACACAACGATCGCTGATTTAGCTGTAGCAACCCGTGCCGGTCAAATCAAAACAGGTTCCCTCTGTCGCAGCGAACGGGTAGCTAAATATAATCGCTTGCTGCGAATTGAAGATGAACTAGGCGATCGCGCCGTTTATGCTGGTGCTGTGGGTTTAGGGCCGAAGTAGAAAATAGGGAATAGGGAATAGGGAATAGGGAATAGGTATTTCCTGTACCCTGTACCCTGTAACCTTTCCCCTAATTCAAGGATAAAACCCCAACTTGGGCAATCCCAAAGTTTCATCCCAGCCCATCATTAGGTTTAGACATTGAATCGCTTGACCAGCTTGCCCTTTAATTAGATTGTCAATTGCCGACATGACAATCACCCGACCTGTGCGCGAGTCAACTTCTACGCCGATATAACAAAGATTGCTGCCGTTAGCCCACTTGGTTTGGGGGTAAATGCCGCTACCGCAGACTTTTACCCAAGGAGAGTTGCGGTAGAAGGCTGAGAAAATTGTGATTAAGTCATCTCGCACTAGACCGGGATCGCTCATTTTGGCATATACCGTTGCCAAAATCCCGCGTACCATTGGGACAAGATGGGGTGTAAATTGGATCATGAGTTCGTGACCAGCTAAGTCACTGCAAATTTGCTCAATTTCTGGGGTATGACGGTGACGGCCGATATTGAAAGCTGCGATGGAATTATCTGCTTCAGATAGTAATAAGTTGGTTTGAGGCTGCCGTCCACTGCTAGATGTGCCAGCCTTGGCATCGATAATAGCTGTTTCTGGAACGATTAAGCCTTGCTTTAAGAGTGGCGAAAGTGCAAGGAGACTAGCAGTGGGATAGGAACCAGGACAGCCAATAAGTTGAGCTTCGGCAATGCGATCGCGATAAAGTTCTGGTAATCCATAAACTGCTGTAGCTGCAATGGTGCGATCGCTTCTCTCAATGCCATACCAATTTGTATAAGTTGTCAAATCCCTGAACCGATAGTCTGCACTCAGATCCAGCACTTTACATCCTTTTTCTAATAGTTTGGGCGCGATTTGGCAAGCCAGACCATTTGGTAAAGACAGGAAAACTACTTCACAGCGATGAGCAATTATTTCTGGTTCTACCGCTTCTATTAGCAGGTTAGTTGCATGAGCTAGATGTGGGTATAAATCCCCGAAGGATTTCCCGATACTACTCTCACCGCCTAAATAAACCAGTTCGACTTCTGGATGATCCATCAGTAGCCGTACTAACTGTATTTCGCCATAGCCCGACGCGCCAACAATCCCAACGGGTACGCGTCTAAATTTGCCCATGATCTGAAATCCTTATCCCATGAATAGTTAATTCGTTCTCAGCTATCAACAATATCAGCGACTAGACTCATCGCGTACAAAACACTTAAAACCCCTCTACTTTTTTCGGACGGAAAGTAAGAGGACGCGGCGAAGTGACAAAATATTCTATTTGTCCCCCTTATCCTGTTCATCCTTGGCTGTCGCTGCACTTTAAATCCCCATTTTGAACGGCAAAAATTTTTGCCCTGTTATCAAATCATTGCTAGTCTACTTCTCTGCCTTATAAAGGAGCTACAATCTAAAAGAAGAAATTGTAAAAAAAATTTACGTTGGTAGCTGGAAATCTTTCTGTGTCACAGCCTAATCCTACCCAAGCTTTTAAATTTGATTCGATTGATGCCGCTTTAGCAGACCTAAAAGCTGGTCGTGTAATTGTAGTGGTAGATGATGAAAATAGAGAAAATGAAGGCGACTTAATTTGTGCTGCCCAATTTGCCACACCCGACACGATTAATTTCATGGCGGTGGAAGCTAGAGGGCTGATTTGTTTGGCAATGACAGGCGATCGCTTAGACGAGCTAGACTTACCCTTGATGGTAAGCAATATTACAGATACGAACCAAACTGCCTTCACTGTTAGCATTGATGCTGGCCCAGAATTGGGTGTCACAACTGGCATCTCAGCCGAAGACCGCGCCCGCACTATCCAGGTTACTCTCAATCCAGCCGCAAAACCTACCGATTTACGTCGTCCTGGTCATATTTTCCCGATTCGGGCAAAAGCTGGGGGTGTACTCAAACGTGCAGGGCATACGGAAGCGGCTGTAGACTTATCTCGACTAGCAGGGCTGTATCCAGCCGGGGTAATTTGTGAAATTCAAAACCCCGATGGTTCAATGGCACGGTTGCAGCAATTATTTGAATATGCCAAACGTCACAATTTAAAAATAATTAGTATTGCGGATTTAATCAGTTATCGCCTACAGCACGATCGCCTGGTGTATCGTGAGGTAATTACCAAGCTGCCTAGTCAATTTGGCCAGTTTGAAATTTACGCCTACCGCCATACTCTGGATAATACAGAACATGTTGCAATTGTCAAGGGCGATCCAGATAACTTCAAAGATGAGCCAGTAATGGTGCGGATGCACTCAGAATGCTTAACTGGTGATGCTTTGGGTTCTTTGCGCTGCGATTGTCGGATGCAGTTAGAAGCTGCGCTGAAGATGATTGAGGCTGCTGGCCAAGGTGTAGTTGTATACCTGCGGCAAGAAGGACGAGGAATCGGCTTGATTAACAAGCTAAAAGCCTACTCGTTACAGGATATGGGGCTAGATACAGTTGAAGCAAACGAGCGTTTGGGATTTCCTGCTGACTTGCGAGACTACGGAATGGGCGCACAAATGCTGATGGATTTGGGCATCAAAAAGATTCGTTTAATTACCAATAATCCCCGTAAAATTGCTGGAGTTAAGGGCTATGGATTGGAAGTAGTCGATCGCGTGCCATTGTTAATTGAAGCAACCGACTACAATTCTTATTACCTAGCGACAAAGGCGAAAAAGCTGGGTCACATGCTGTTACAGACTTATCTGGTGACAGTAGCAATCCATTGGCAAGATGACCCGGAAGCTGTAACGGAACGTTATGAACGCTTAGAAAAACTGCGACATTTAGCGAAAAGTAATGATTTATTGTTGCAAGAAGAAGCGCGTCCGTTAGCGATCGCTATATTTGATGAGCCATCTTTAACAGTACACTTGGGTTTTGATCAAGCAAAAGTTGCTAGCTCTGATTGGTATCAACAAAGTGGCCATCCTTATATACAAGCTATCTTCCAAATTCTGGATAACCTCGCCACCTTGCCATACATCCAAAAACTAGAATTTCTGATTTCTTCTGGTTGCGATCCCTTGAGTAATTTACAAGTCCAACTGGATCGGCAGACATTCTCGGATGGTACACTACCTTCATCGATTAGCGATCGCCTAGAAAAGCAGCAAATCTATAGCTTTAGCAAATAGCTGCGATGATTTTCTTTTCAAGAAATCTTGTAGGGTGTGTTATCGCCTAGCGTAACGCACCACTTTTTATTTATTTACTCTATAGATTGGTCTGGTCTGACGAAAAGTATTAAGTAAGTTCAGAAATTTACTACCATCAAAATTTATTGGGTCAACTTTTTTACCAGAACGGTCTACGAGATGATGGGTAGTTATGCGATAGTCTGGAACTTGACTTTGAGCAACTAACCAAGCAAGAGATTTATATTGAGCCTCCGTGTAGCCGCTATGAGTTTGTTGGCTATTACTGTCATAACTATCTGGCGGTGTTTCTAAAGAAACGTGATAAGCAAAATTATTCACAGACGCTGGTAACTTTGGATTAGTCTGCACAGTTTCCAATCCCTGTGGACTTTCAAATACTGAGTTAGCTGCACCAAAAGCCCGCTTTTCTGGTGGTACTAGATAAACCACAGTTCCATCTAACTTGATTAAGGCGTGGTAGCTTGCTTGCACACCTTCATCACTATGGGCTACTTGAAAAAAATTAATGGCACTGGAAGCAGAATAACCAGTTTCATGGAGGACGATAATCGGTTGGTTGTTGAGAGGAACGCCGTTAGCATCTTGGGCGTAGCGTTCTCCATAGTTACTTGGATCAACCGAAGCAACTTGATAACTAGGTCTGTACTGTGCAAAAGCTTGAGTGGTGATGTACCTTGCTAAAGGCTTGTTAGTCTTGACTGGGGACTTGGGAATACGTCGAGATTTCTTCTCTGGCTCTTTCGCTGATTGCAATTGTGCCTGGGGATATTGACTCCAGGCTGTAACCTGTGGATTGGATATACGCAATGTCGTCGGATTATTGTGTAATTTTGTCGCTCGTCCAATTAGCAGCACTACAATTAGAGCCATGAACATCAGCGATATTAGTAGCACCCTAGTCGCCCAGTCTTTAAACCTCATTTTTCTAATACCCGTAAAACGGTAGATATAAACTTATAGCTAAACTGGCATATCCTTCATAGAGGCACACTTCTGTAAACCCCTACCGCTTATGGTATCCAAACGAAAATCGCTAGAATACCTTAAGTCTAGTTAAATATACGTTACTAGTATATGTTGTAATCCTAAGTAATTGTTTTAAATGCTTCCTTTGTCATGGAGCTATTTAAATGCTATCAAAACCATTGCTACTGGTGCAGGCAATAGTTGATGAATTGTGTCTCTACAATTCAAGATCGCAATCTCAAATCTAATATAGTTAGCGTTTATACTCTGCTGCGTGGTGTTCGCATAGCCACAGGTAATGTCCCTCTGGAGTCAGTTTCAGCCTGTTGACTTGGAATGGGAAAAAGTGGATGTTGAGGCATTGGGGTAAGGTGCGTAGGCATAGCCCATTGTTCGCGTGTCGCAGAGAAAAAAGATATCACGGAATTTATCTTACTTGACAAAGGCGTAGGCGTAGCCCACCGCAGGCACCGCTTGTTTTTGCTTTTTGCTCAAGTGAGAAGTGTTAAGACTGCTTATACTAAATATTAGTCATTAACTCTTTGTTGTCTCCGGCTAGCAAAATTATGTTGAAGACGATAAAAATAGATAATTTCCGTAGTTTCCAATCTTTCGAGCTTCAGCAGCTTGGTAGAATCAACTTGCTCGTTGGTAAAAACAATATCGGTAAAACATCAATACTAGAAGCTATTCAACTTTTATGCTCACGGAATAATCTTGAGCCACTACGTCAGACAATGACTAACCGGAGTGAATATTTTTTTGATGATGAACGTAGTGAGCGTAGATTAAGGTTAGGTCAAGCTCAAGACCTTGATGTTCGTCACCTTTTTTATGGTCACGAGATTGAACTGGGGAGTAAATTTTCAATAACAGGTACTAATGGGAATATTCAAGAGGAGCTTATTGTATCAATAGAAGAACGCAAAATTTCTTCAAAAGAGCCACTTAGCTCATCGCCTGAGTTTCTATATGATGAAGTCCCAGATGCATTAAAAGAACTAGATTTCAATATAAAGTGGAATTATGGGCGAGAAGAAAAGCTTTGGAGACTACCGCTATCAGTTAATGGCGGGATTTTTGTAGAAGATTATACTCGTCAATTGCGTAGAGATCCTAAAAATCCATCACCAAAAATACAATTTGTCACATCATCTTCTTTAGGAACCGAGAAGATGATTGAACTATTTGATCAGATAGTACTAACGCCTGAAGAAAAACTTGTAGAGCAGGCACTTCATAGAATAGACTCTAAAATTCAACGGATTGCTCCAGTTAGTTCTCGAAAGTCTAGGTATTCCTTAGATTCGCGGGGCGGTTTTTTTGTACTTCTTTCTGATAGTAATCAGCGTGTACCAATTGGCAGTATGGGTGATGGTATTTGGCGTATCTTAGGACTAGCACTAGCTACAGTGTGTGCTAAAGATGGATACTTATTTGTTGATGAGATTGATACTGGACTCCATTTTACGGCGATGTCTGATATGTGGGAACTGATTTGGGATACAGCCAAAAGATTAAATGTGCAAGTTTTCGCAACTACACACAATAGTGATTGTTGGACAAGTTTAGCTAGTATTGCAGAGCAAGAAGATACCACTGAGGATGGTATTAGAATTCACAGAATTGAAAAAGGCAAAGAAACAAGTGTAGTCTTCACTGAACCTCAAATTGTCATTGCTGCTGAAAGAGAAATTGAGGTACGTTAGTAATGGCAAAAAGTTATGAACCCAAGAAGCTGTTAGTAGAAGGGCCGGAAGATTTACGAGTCATACCAGAATTAATAGAAAAAAACGGAATTCGTTGGGGTAATAATAAAAGGGAAGCAATTGTATCAATACAAGATTGTGGAGGTTACGATAATATTGATGCAAACCTTATCTCTACTGAATTACAAGCATCAGGACTCACCAATTTAGGTGTGATAATAGACGCAGATGAAGATTTACCTGCACGTTGGATGAGTATAAGAAACGCTTGCTTGCCAAGTATACCTGACATTCCTAAAGAAATATCAGAGACAGGACTTATCCACGTTACAAAAAACGGAATTAAGTTTGGTATCTGGATTATGCCAGATAACCAAATGAGAGGTATGCTAGAGACGTTTTTAGCTTACATGATTAGAGATGAAGGCGAAACTATTTGGCAATATGCTCAGGAAGTAGCACAAGAAGCAAAAAACAAAGGAGCACCATTCAAAGATTCTTATCTTGATAAAGCTAAAATTTACACTTGGCTAGCATGGCAAGAAGAGCCAGGAAGACAACTTCATCAAGCTATAAAGTATGAATTTCTGAATCCTCAACATTCAAAGACGCAGACATTTCTAATATGGTTTAAAAATCTGTACAACTTATAATATTATAATATTTTGCTATTTTAAAAAAGCGATATGTTCTCTGTGAAACGCTATGTGTAGCTTGCTTCCCCGTAGGGGTAGGATGGGCTACCCCTACGCCCCTCACCCACAAACTTAGATAAAATCACTATGGTGCTACTTAAATCCCAAATCTGATGAAAAGCGATCGCCCCCAACTCTCTCTTCAACGTCCTGAACTACTTGCGCCAGCAGGTAATTGGGACTGTGCTAAAGCTGCTGTGGAAAATGGGGCAGATGCGATTTACTTCGGTTTGGATCGCTTCAATGCCAGAATGCGGGCAGAAAATTTTACTGAAGCAGACTTACCCCAATTAATGAAATTTCTGCACCGTCGCGGCGTAAAGGGTTATGTCACCGTCAACACACTCATATTTCCTAAAGAATTAGCAGAAGCGCAGCAATATCTCCGCACAATTATTGCCGCAGGCGTGGATGCCGTCATTGTTCAAGATGTCGGAATTTGTCGTCTCATCCGTCACCTCTCGCCCGATTTTCCCATCCATGCTTCTACCCAAATGACCATCACCAGTGCGGCTGGGGTGGAATTTGCCAAGTCTCTCGGCTGTCAATTAGTGGTGCTGGCGCGTGAATGTTCTCTTCAGGAAATCAATAAAATTCAGCAGCAGATTGCCCAACAAGAAACTTCGCTGCCCTTGGAAGTTTTTGTTCACGGTGCTTTGTGCGTGGCTTATTCCGGTCAGTGTTTGACTAGCGAAGCTTTAGGCGGACGTTCTGCTAACCGAGGTGAATGTGCCCAAGCTTGCCGGATGCCCTACGATTTAATCGCTGATGGGGAAGTTGTAAATTTAAAAGAACGCAAATATTTACTCAGTCCTCAAGACTTAGCAGGGTTAGATGTTTTGCCCGATTTGGTGAAATCAGGAGTAACTTGTCTCAAAATTGAAGGTCGCCTAAAAGCTCCAGAGTATGTTGCTAATGTCACCCGTGTTTATCGCCAAGCCCTAGATCGGGTGATGGAGGAGATCCCCCCTAGCCCCCCTTCAAAAGGGGGGAAAATAGCCCCCCTTGTTAAGGGTTGGGGGCATCTTCGACTTAATCAAGAACACTACAACTTAGAGATGGCATTTTCTCGCGGACTCTACACGGGTTGGTTTGGCGGGATTAATAATCAAGAATTAGTTCACGCCCGCTTTGGTAAAAAACGTGGGGTTTATTTAGGTGAAGTAACCTGCATTCACAACGAACAGGTAACAATCAAACTGGAAGCACCTGTAAAACCGGGAGATGGAATAGTATTTGACTGCGGTCATCCAGAAGCGAAGGAAGAAGGCGGCCGGGTTTATGCTGTGGTGTCCAAGGGTAAAGAAGCCATACTGACCTTTGGTCGAAATGACTTGAACCTGCGCCGAGTGCATATAGGCGATCGCATTTGGAAAACCAGCGATCCCGAACTCGATAAGCAACTGCGTCAAAGTTTTGCAGGCGAGAACCCACAATTTCAGCGTCCCATTGATGTTGAGGTTTATGGAGAAATTGGTCAGCCATTAATTGCGATCGCCCGCGATCAACTCGGTAATATTGTCCAGGTAGAATCTGCAATTTCTCTGGTGGAGGCGCACACCAAACCCTTAGATACAGAACGTTTACAAGAACAATTCGGTCGTCTCGGTAACACGCCTTTCGTTTTGGAAAAACTAACCAACCACCTCAGTAATTCCCTTATGCTGCCCGTAAGTGAGTTAAACCGGATGCGGCGGGAAATTGTGGTGCAGTTGGAAGAATTGCGAAGTCAACCTAAACGCTGGCAATTACGTTCTGATGTCTCTTTCCAAGATTTACTCCCCTCCTCATCTTCCTTATCCCTCTCCTCTCCCTCACTCATCGTCTTAGTACGAAACCTCAAGCAACTCCAAGCCGCCCTCAAAGCTGGGATTGAAACACTTTACTGTGAATTTGAAGATCCCCGCGCCTACCGAGAAGCGGTGCAAATGGTTCGCCAACAACAGCTAAAAAACAAAGCAGACAATTCTTCACTTTTAACTGATAACTCACCACTCCCCACAATCTGGGTTGCACCACCCCGAATTACTAAACCTGGAGAAAATTGGATTTTGCAGCAGGTACGTGCCTGTGAAGCAGATGGCTATCTAATACGGAACTATGACCAACTGCAATTCTTTGCTCAAGACCGTTGTATTGGAGATTTTTCGCTCAACGTTGCTAACCCCTTAACGGCAGACTACTTTCAGCAACGCTTTGCTTTAGAAAGGCTGACAGCATCTTATGACCTGAATATTACCCAACTGCAAGACCTGCTCACCAGTTGTCCACCCCAGTGGTTTGAGGTGACAATCCATCAACATATACCGATGTTCCACATGGAACACTGCGTATTCTGTGCTTTTCTATCGACAGGTACAGATCATACTAACTGTGGGCGACCTTGTGAAAAGCAGGAAGTCAAATTAAAAGATCGTGTAGGCAGCGAACATATCCTCAAGGCGGATGTAGGTTGCCGCAACACTGTATTTAACGGCACTGCCCAGACTGGAGCAGAGTACGTACAGCGTCTGATAGACCTTGGATTACGTCACTTTCGTATCGAGTTTGTAAATGAAACCCCTGATCAAGTGACTAAAATAATACATCGCTATCGTCAATTATTGCAAGGTGAAATTACAGGTTCTCAACTGTGGCGCGAGTTGAAGTTGCAAAATCAATTGGGCGTAACTCGTGGCCCTATGGGAGTATCTGCATTGCGCTCATAATTCATTTTCTAAACACCCAGCTTGGGAAAGTGTTTTAGAAGCATTTAATATTTCTGCACAAACCCTAAATCCATGTCGTTACCATAGTATTGATGAGCAGCAAATACAGTTAATTAGCGTGGAGGAATATCTCAAGCCGACGCTGTATCAACCAGGAAGTTAAACATCAGACTATTGAATAGATTCGCATCGTTGCCATTAAAGTTTAAATTGTGCGAATTTTTACTAATGCCTTAATTCCGAATTAGTATCAGCTATGCATATACCTAAATTGTGCGATGCCTGCGGCGGGCTGCACCAACGCCAGACATCATTGTCATTACTACTAACCATTGCCCTCACCACTTTACTAATCCCGTCGCCCTCGCCAGCACAAACCCGCCTGATACCGTCGCCTTCGAGTGCGCCTTTAGAACTAGATTTATTGACCAAGCCAAAAGCCTATGTAATCACAGCTAACACAATTCATCCACAAGGATTAACTGTTCCGAGTTTATGGTGGGCACAACAAAACTCTGAGAGAAAGCTATTGGATAATTGGATAGCATATCCAGCTTCTGATAAAGAACCTGCACGAGTAGACTTGATCGTAAATCAGCAAATTTGGAGCTTACTAGAGTATATAGAGCGCTACGACTTTGTAAATCGCTTGGGTAGCGCTGCACGAAACTTTGGTTACAATGTCCGGGTATTTAACTATCAAAAGGAACCCTTAGCAACTTACACTTGCAACTTTAGTACAAGTCCAGCTTTATGCAGTATCCAAACAACTGTTAAGAACAAGATAGGCTTACAGCGTTCACTCTAGACAATTAGGGAGTGGGGAGTGGGGAGATGAGGCAATATGGTTGGGATAACAGGGGAGGCT
>NZ_JACKZS010000210.1 GCF_014222285.1 Nostoc sp. UCD121 | reverse complement strand
ATATATTTATCATGGTTATAGGTAGTCATAGTTACGCTAATTAAACCATTAGATAATGTCATATTTTAATACCTCTAGTAAAATTTCAACGACTCTTAGCATTTTTATTTTATAATAAGAAGCTTTTAAATCAAGAAATGGAACTTCCATTATCTATCCTTCTTACAGCTTTTATAAATTCATCATAATCACGATAGTAGTCAGATTCTTCGTAATAGGTGGATGCTAAAACCATACAAACAGAACCCGATGAGAAATTATCTAGTTCTCGCCAAACCATAGAACTGATATAAAGACCGTAGTAAGAGCGATTTAGAGGAAAACGCCATTTGCCATGTCCATCATCTAAAACCACATCAAAACTACCAGACATAGCAATGATTAGCTGTTGTAATTGTTTATGAGCGTGTCCGCCTCTCTCTGCTCCTCCAGGAACATCATAGAGATAATAGACTCTCTTGAGATCAAAAGGAACATGTTTATTACCTTCTATAAATGTTAAATTTCCTCGTGGATCTTGTACCTTTGGTAGATGGATAATACGACACTGTTCAATACTCATGATGCTAGGTTAATTATTTGAAAAACTTTTTAAATTTATATGTCTTAGATCAGAACCAATAAAATCTGGAGACAATGAAGCAAGATAAGTTTTAGTTCGGATACCACAAGTTACCACCCAAATTAGACAGCCAAAAGAACGTGCTGCTTCAATATCAACTTCTGTATCACCTATCCAAAGGCAATTACTTGGAGATATATGAGGTAGGAACTTTTGAACCTGTTGTGCCTTCCCTACACCTCCAAGTTGATGCTCACAGACTAATACATGGTCTAACAAACTGTTCAGTCCAAAATTAATTAACTGTTGCTGAAGATACTCAGGAAAGCGACGCATCGTTGCAAGAACTAACTGTAAACCACTATTACGCCACTCTTCTAATTTTTCTTTTACTCCAAGTTGAAGGCAATCGTGCCTCAATAAGCCTGGTTGTTCAATTTTTTCTAGCCAAGCTTGTAAAAATTGTTCTTGAATAGCTTCTGCACCACTAACTAATAACTGTTTTTTAAGCGGTAAGCGATTACGCTTCATTTCCCAGTATCTTTCTAGACTAATTGGTATATAGCCATAAATATTGAGAATTTGAGAATAACAAGCATAATGGCGGAGTTTACTGTCTAAAATAGGGCCATCCAAATCAAGAATCAGGGTTTTAATCATCTGCGGTACAAACTGCATAAATTTCGGCTGCATACTCAGGAAAATCTTTGCCTAATTCATAAAATCCTTGAATCATTTCTTCCGTCCAATGATCCTGAATCTGCTGATTAGAAAGAGGTTTAAAAAAGATTCCTCCCATGTTCACAATGTTAAGTCCTGATTCTTCTATGTCTTTCCTTAAAGTTGTTGGTGTATAGACTCGGCGATGTCCAAGGGTATAGTCATGTGTACTAAGTTCACATGATTCTTTAAATAGACCCATTTTAACTGCTACAAGACGATGGATAGAATGGCCGTTAGGCACAATGATTAAAATTTTACCTTCTGGCATCAGCCACTTTTTTGCCTGTTTTAATAATGCTACTGGTTGCTTAATATGTTCAAGAATGTGAGCCATAATAATGGTATTAAATTCATGCTCAGGTCTAAATTCCTCAAAAAGGCTATGAACTTTTACAAGATTAGGGAAATTTTCAATACTAGCTAATAGCTTTGCAGATCCATCCACTACTGTTAATCGTGAAAAATCATTGACTAAAAATTGGGTCATTTGCCCATCAGCAGATCCTAACTCTAAACCTTCTAGTCCTTGTAAGTAGGGTTTTAAAGTCTGATATCCGAAGCCCATAAGTCGTTTGTTAAAGTCTATTTGCTCATTCAGATACCAATCTGCTAGAGACTCTATATCCTGCTGCTCATTTATGATCAATGGAGTTTTATCTTGCTTCATAATTCTATAAGTATCTCCCTTCCTGTACATCAATATATTTACATATTTCTGAAGAGAAGCAACTGAAAATTTGATTAATTCAGTAGCGCATAACTGCCCATCTTTCTTGATTACTTCGCAACCAATTCATCTCAGAAATTATTCCCTCTTGAAGAGTTACATGAGGTTTCCAGTTTAAAGTTGCTTTAGCCTTACTATTATCAAGTACCATTTGCTTTAGTTCAGCAGGTAGTCGGATTCGACCAGCAACCATCTGCGAAATTTCTCCTTCACAAATTTCCTCATATACAGGTTCACCTAAATTAAATAGATCGCAAACTAGCTGTGCTAATTCTCTAATTTGCGTACTTATACCTGTCGAAACATTAAAATTATCACACCCTAATTTTTCGCTTTCGATGCAAAGAGCATTAATTTTTGCTACATCTTCTACATAAACAAAATCACGTTCTTGATATCCTCCCCAAATAACTGGTTTCAAGCCATCTAACGCCCGACGAAGAAAAGCTGTTAAAACACGCCCGTACCACTCACGAGAACCATATACAATTGAGTATCGTAGACCTATTGTCTCTATCTGATAGTAGTCATAGTAAAGGCGTGCATAATGCTCAGTTGCCAATTTACTTATGCCATAAGGCCAATTTGGTACAGTTGGATGACTTTCATCTTGTGGTACATACTGAGCTTGACCATAAACGCAGGCAGAGGATGCATATATAACTTTCGGGATATTTAAACATTTAGCTGTTTCAAAAATATTGATTGTTCCCTCTGTATTACTGCGTAAATCTTCTAGAGGTGTTTCAATACAACGAATAATTTCTAGCTGTGCAGCCTGATGACAGATGACATCTACACCTGATGAAGCTTTCAGCAAATTATCTCGGTCAAGTATATCACCTCGAATGATTTCAACGTCATTTTTAACAGACTTTAAATTAGCTTCATCTCCAGAAGAAAAATTATCATAAACACGCACGTTAGCTCCAGAATGAACCAAAAGTTCAACTATGTGTGAACCTATAAAACCTGCACCACCAGTAATTAATATCTTACTTCCTTCAATTTTCATAATAAAAAAGTTCTTCCCAATATCTCGCCATGTAAACACCTTCTGTAAAATCGAAAAAGCATTGATCTAAATTTTCTCCTATAGTTAGTTTTAGTAGTATTACTGGACTATTAACGCCTGCTGCAATTGTTAGGGGTAGAGTCCCAGAAAATCTAGGATTAACTTCAAAGAACTTCGGTACATTATTTTGAAGCCGACATTGAATATTACAATGGCCATTAATATTCAATGTTTGAGCTATTTCCTTTGCCTGTTCACTTAATTTTTCATTCTTAACTGTTCTTCCCTTATAAGAAATACCTGCTTTAACCTGTATCCTTTCTCTAGGAACTACAGCTAATATATGAGATTTATCGTCTGCTACTACATCAATAGTAAACTCGTGGCCTGACAGATATTCTTGAAGGATAGGCTGATTTACTTTTCTTAATGCTTGTAACAAATCAACTGTATTTTCTACTCTAAAAACATCGATACTACTAAAGCCATTTCTTGGCTTAACTATTATAGGATATGTCATTTCATCCTCTCTTCCTTCCACCTCTTCTGGAAGCCAGGTTTGAGGTGTAGCAAATTGATGTTTTAGTAAAAATTTATAGGTTTCATATTTATCATTGCAAATTTGGATAGTCTTTAATTCCGAGAGCCAGACTTTAATGTTTAGATCATGAAATAAATTAATATACTTGGCAATTATTTCTAACTCAATATCAACAATGGGAAAAATGATTTGAATTTTCTCAATTTTACAAATATTGATTATCGCCGAAATATAATTTGAATGAATTGCCACAGGTACTTGATAAAAGGTGTCACAAAAAGAAGAACCAGCAATTTCATTTTTTTTGTTGATGTCAACTCCAATTATTCGCAGTTTTATTTCTTTTTGCTGACGAAGACCTTTTACTACAGAAATAGCAGTTGTGGAACCCATTCCTGTAATCAAAACATTAATTACACTTGAATCTTCACAGTAGTCAGCTTTCAAACCCTATAATCCTACTTTTTTTGAGTTTTTATCAAATACGAAAAACTAAGCGAGCTAATTAATCACCTAGCGATCGCCATTCCCTTGTTGCTTTTTAACCTGATCTAATACAACTTTATAATCTTGCCGATCGGGGTGCAACTTCACCAGCTTCTCTAAAAGTTCCCTTGCACTTTTAGAATCCTTCAATTGCAACCGCACTAAAGACAGTTTCTCTAAAGCAAGTTGGTTTTCTGGTTCTCGTTGTAAAACCAATTCGTAACCCCGCGCTTGTTGCTGTAATAATGACTCAGCAGAAACAGACGCAGTTGCTGGCTTAGGTTGACTAGCCTGTTGGATTGCTGGAATGACTGCAAATACCGTAGATCCAAAAAACGAGAAGATAGATACTATTGTTAAAATCTTCTGTCGCCGCTCAATCTGCTTTTTGCGGGTGATTAGGTATTCTTCCCCTGAACCAGGCATGTATTAATTATTGCTGCGGTAAATAGTTAGGTGTCAGCAACCCTCCCGTTTTGAGGATACCCATCTGCTCAACAGAAACTAACATCTTGGCTAAAAATTTTTTACACAAACTTTAAAAGCTGACTCTGAAGACGAGGGAATTTTATGGTAAGCCTATGCTGTATAGGCAGGCAAAAACTTTCAAACTAGCCCGTGTCAATAGTGGGCTGTTCAAAACGCAAACATATTATAGAATTTTCCCAGTCGTCCTCAGTCTCACTACTTAGCGCAACTTCCAGAGGGACTAATTACTTTCGTAGGTGTTCACAACAGATATCTTACAAAAGGTACTGTTGCACTCTAGTGCTTAAAGGGTAGAAGTTAAGGGGAAAAATAATATGGGGAAAGGTTAAAGGGAAAATAGAAGCATCCTTTATCTTTTAACCCTTACCCTGAACTTTTGTCTGGTTTCTGCAAAAAGTTTTAGAACTACTTGGTAAAATTGGAGTTTTGTGGTGGTAATTACCGTACAAAACCGAATTTACCAGTAATCTTGTAGAGTTTATTATGGTATAGTTAAAAAGTTAAGACTAGCTTTACCAAAATTACACCACTCTACGACCCGGCAACAATTGCAGAATGGGAAGCGGTTTTAATTAAGTATTTACCAACAAAATCTGAATTCAATCGAGGTTATGACTCAGCAAGTGATTCACCCGATGGTGAAATTGCAGCGCAACGTGCAATCACTCATAGAATCGAATATTATCAAGCCAAGTGATAGCATCTGGAAAATCGCTTTGCTCTATGGTAATGAATGGCAGCACTGGAAACAGGAACTCCTAGACTTTGGCTTTAGTATGCAAGACCCAGTTAGTGAACTGCTAGCTGTAGAGACTTGGGATGAAGAATAGGGAATAGGGAATAGGGAATAGGGGGTAGGAATTTTTAATATTTACCACTCCCCATTACCCCTTATCCTCAGAGGATACCTCACCTTCCCCATTTCTAGTTCCTAAACTTTACAGGCAGCTAAAGCCGCAGTTAATTCTTGTGCAGTTTGATAGCGATCGCGTGGTAATGGTTCTGTAACGCGATCAATCACATCTCTTAATTGGGAACTGATGGTGGGAACTTTTGCCACATCAAACCTGAAGTTGCGCCCCTTTTGGCGGTAATACTTAAACGGGTTTTCGCCTGTGAGCAGAAAAATCAGCGTTGGCCCAATTGCATACAAGTCAGATTGAGTCAAAGGTTGTCCTCGTTCTTGTTCAGGAGCGCAATAACCTTCTGCACCAATCCGGGTGCCGGGCGCTGTGCCAATTTCCTTAACTGCGCCAAAATCCAACACTACTATGCGATTTAGTGAACTTCGCACCATTAAATTGGCGGGTTTAATATCGCGGTGAATTAGTGGAGGTTCTTGGCTATGAAGATATTCTAAAATATCGCAGGTTTGGATCATCCAAGCGATCGCTTGGCTTGGCGTAACTGGGCCAGTTGTATAGACACGTTTCTCTAAATCTTGTCCGTGGATTAGTTCCATTGCCAAGTATTTTTTTCCGCCTTCGACAAAGAAGTCGTAATACTTGGGTATTCCCGGATGGTTAAGGGATTTGAGAGTATGTGCCTCTCGCTCAAATAATTCTTGAGCTTTGGCAATTTTTGCCATATCAGCATTCATTTGCTTCAACACCAGCAGTTGTGGGATACTCCCAATCTGACCAGCCCCATCCCAAGCGAGATAAGTAGTACCCATACCTCCTTGTCCGAGAGTTCGCAACACCTGATAATGGCGAATTTTTTGTTGCACTGAGAGAGGTTGACCGCAGTGGATGCAAAACAGATTGTTCGGGGAGTTACCTTCGTGTGTACAAGTGTATTTTCCTTGGGCTGAATAGACTGTTGCAACGGCGTTTTCTTCTGTTGCTTGTATTTGTTGTGGCGATCGCCAACCAGTTTCCAGTACTGTTACCTCCTGAATTTGGAATTGCAGTATTGGGCCTCCTTGTGCTAGTTGCAAAAGGGAATTATCTGGTAACGGACTCTGAATCACAAGGACACCGTTGAGGAAAGTCCCATTTGTACCCTGACTAATCAGCCGCCAACCACTGCCATTGTCGCCAGAATCAACGTGTCTCAGTTCTAAATGATGCCGCGAAACTAAACTATCAGTTAAAACAACGTGATTATCTGTTGCTCGACCAATCCGAATTATGGAAGAGTTCTCAAAGCACCACTGCTGGAGAGGCGTTTTCTGTTGCGGTTCTAAGAGAGTCAGACTAACCACAATACAACCTACAAGGTAAATGGATTAGGGAGTGGGCATTGGGCATTGGGCATTGGGAATGGGGCATTGGGCATTGGGCATTAAACTTATCCGCAAATTAGGTTTTAACCCCCTGATTTATAGAGATTTTTGGTTAATTGGCGAATATGTCTATTGGTAATTGTTGTTTTTTCTTATTCCCCATTCCCCATTCCCAATACCAATTCCCAATACCAATTTATTTTTAACTTTCCAAATTTGGGCGTACTTTTGCCCGAATAAGTATACCAGTAATGTTGTCGTGACCATTGTGTTGGTTTCCTAAATCAATTAATTTTGTAACACCCTGTTCTAAGTTAGCGCCCGAACTAAGTAAGGGTTCTAAATGAGTCTGCCAATGGGTTTCTAGTAAATCATTATCTGATAGACCGTCGGATGCCAAAAGCAGAAGAGTATCTTCATTAATCTCAAAAAAGCCGACATCAGGATTAATCGAATTTTCATCACGAGGCCCCAAAGCTTGGGTGAGTTGGTAGGCATCCGGACGGGCGTAAGCTATGCTTGCTTCCACTCCTCTGGTAATTTCTCGTTGCCCAACTTCATGATCTACCGTGACTTGTTCTAGTCCCCTTTTACGCGTCAAGCGATAGAGACGGCTATCTCCCACATGAGCAACTGCTGCTTGAGTATCTTGAATTAAGAGCATCACCAAAGTTGTACCCATACGCCCTACTCCAGAACGGGCATCTTGTTGATTGAGCTTGTAAATCGCCTCATTAGCTAAATACACTGCCTCACGAATGCTATCTTCTGTTGGCAGTTGATTGGCAATCCAGTGTTCTCGAAAGTATTGCCGTAGGGTGTTGACTGCTAACTCACTGGCTATCTCACCGCCAGCATGTCCACCCATACCATCGCAGAGAATATACAAACCATGCCCTTCTAGAACTCGACTTTTAGGCAACTCCAACTTTTTAATTTTGGTTTCAATACCAAAGTAGTCTTCATTGTGATGACGTTGACGACCTACATCTGTGCATCCTGCATCTTCCAAGCTACTTAACTGCATCGCCAGCACAACAGTTGGCATATCATCTTTGCTAATGATATCTTCTGGTTCGTCTGATTGCGGCATAGGGGGCACAGTGGTATTGTTCTCCTTTATTGGGGGCATTGCGCTTCCTAGCGTTTCCAGTTCAATGGAGATTTCCTCCAAACGCGATCGCAATTGTGCGATGGTATGAATCTTACCTACATCTAAATCTCCCAACATTTGGACTACAGAGCCAAATTGAGTGCGTTGAGACTGCCTAAATAGTGCTTGCCAAACTCGCCCCAAAGCTTGAATGGTTAAGGGTTCCTCTGGAATAGCAGATGTTTGGGCTTCGACATCTTCTGGCAACTCGGTGACAGGCAAAGAATTGGATGATTCCACATACAATCTTTGTAGTGCCAGCGTTTGGTCTTCATCCAATCGTAAATTTGAGAAATCTAAAAGGCTTTGACGACAATTTACTGGTTCCAACAATGCCCAGAGTTGGGTCATTTGATAACACCAGTGCAAAATTTTTAACGAACTTGTTGTCTCTTCTTGCCATAAGTCAACTAAAGGCTGCCAACTTGAGCGGTCTTCAATTATTACTACCTGCATATCCCCCTGTTGCCATGCATCGTGAATCAGTGGTATTTCGCGCCCACTTTGGGAGTGTAAGGCAATATAAGGTTTCGCAAGGTGAGGAATTCCACTTGCATCTACTGATGGCGTTAGTAAATATGATTGCTGACTTGCTAGTATTGCTTCAATTGGTGATATTTGATATGGTTGGCAGTCTAGAACTCTCACACCTGTAGCAGTTTCACTTAGGGTAGGTAGCGGATCTAACAATTGATAGCGCTCTTGGGAGTCTAAATAAGAGCCTAATGCAAGCTGAGAACTCAGGGATAGAGGAGATGACGAGGATATTGCTTCTTCATCTCCTTCTAATCCCACATCTTTCTCATCTGTCTCTACTCCCAAAGCTTCCCCAATCGTTTCTTTAGCAATAATTGCCCAAAACACTGTTCCACATTCTGCGCCACAGTTGTGACAAAGTAGTGCATTTACAGGTACATCTTCGGCGCTGCATTCGGGACAAACTTTGTGGGTCAGGGATGTGCCACAGCTTTGACAGAATTTATTGCTTTTGGGGTTTTCAAATTTACACTGAGGGCAAATCAGCATAGTGGAAGTTCCTTTATTCGCGCTCCAAGGTGCTTCTAGCCACTAAGATCAAAGGTGCCACAATTGGCTGTCCCTGACTAAAGTAGACCTACAAGAGATTGTAGTTTATCAATGAATTTTGGTGGCAGTATTAATTGTGACGCATATTAGATAAATATTTAATATATTGGCAACCAATTGCTTATGAATGGGGAATGGGAGCAGAGGGAGACAAGGGGGACAAGGAAAATGAAAATAACCATGCCTAATTCCCAATGCCCAATTCCCAATGTCAAAAGTTGGGTAATTCCGGGGGTTCAGCGTTAAACCATTTTTGATAAATTTGCTTGTAAATGCCATTGGATAACAAGGTCGCGATACCTTTGTTAATTGCATCTAGATGGGGGGAGTCTTTAGGTGTAGCAATACCGTAGTATTCTTCAGTGAGCAGATCGGCAACAACTCTGATGCCTTTGAGTTTGCCATTTTTAATCGCATATAAAGTTGCGAAAGCATCGCCAACCACAGCATCAACGTTGCCATTGAGCAAGTCTTGGAAAAATTCTGGCCCAGAATTAAAAGTACTAATTTTGGCATTGGGAATGGTTTTGGCAAAATCTGCCCCGGTGGAACCAATTTGTACAGCGATTTTTTTACCTTTGAGACTGTTGAAGTCTCTAATATTTTGGTTGTCTTCGCGGACAGCGATCGCTAGTCCGGCTTTAAAATAAGGTCGTGAAAAAGCAATTGTTTTCAGGCGTTCGGCGGTAATGGTGATTCCGCTAATTGCCGCATCAACTCTTTTAGCTTGCAAAGTCGAGATCATGCCATCAAAAGGTAGACTTTCAAATTGGACTGTAAAACCTGCCACTTTAGCGATCGCATTCATCAAATCAATATCAAAACCTTCCAAGTCCCCGCTAGCCTTTTGAATTTCAAAAGGGACAAAGGTGGGATCTGTCGCCACCCGAAGAGGTATAGCATCTGAGTTATTAGTAGGATAGAAATTTTTACAGGCAATAATCAGTAGCAGACAGCCTAAGCTTAAAATTAGCTGCTGCCACTTGAGGTTAAATGATTTCACTGTAGTAATTCCGTTCTATCAGTCAAGATTCACGATAGTTGTCATGATGTTATAAGAAAGAATACATCCGTCAGCAGCCACAATCCACCATGAATGCTGGGCGAATAACGAAAGTTTCAGACCCCCACTCTCGTTAAAAGTTGAGATCAGAGGAAGCTTCCAATCTCGGTTTTCGCCAATTACCTTCTTGTGTGTTCTGTACTCTGACTTCCAATTTTTAACTACTTATGGTTTCTACAACCCCTGCTTACCAAATTACTGATTTGTTCGCCGAACGCGCAAAGAACCTTGCACCACCAACTTACGGTACAGAGTTAAGCAAAATTGTTACCGTCAGCTTTGCCTACGGTCTAGCCGATCCAATTCTCTTTCCTCACACTGACTTGGCTGCTGCAAGTGCCGTTGTGCTGGCAGAAGAGGCTCCGATCGCTCTCAATTACGGTCCGCCTTCCGCTCAACTGTATGAGCAAATTATCCTCCGCTTGCAGGCTAAGGGAATTGCTGCCGATCGGGATCGCCTAGTTATTGGCTATGGTTCTGGTCAGATTCTCGGCTTGCTACCAGATGTGTTTGTGGAACCTGGTGATGTAGTAATTGTGGAAGGGCCAACCTTCTTGGGAGTAGTTACCAGATTTGTCCACGCTGGCGCACGCATAATTACCATTCCTGTGGATGAGTTAGGGATGGATGTAGATGCGCTAGAAGTAACATTGAACGATTTAAAAAAACAGGGCATCCGACCCCGATTTATTTATACTATTCCCACCTTTCATAATCCTACAGGTGCTACTATGCCGTTATTTCGCCGCCAAAAACTGGTAGCATTAGCGGCTGAGTATGGCGTTCTAATCGTAGAAGACGATGCTTATAGCGATTTGCGCTTCCGAGGAGAAACTATGCCCTCCCTGGCAACTCTCGACCAAGAGGGGTGGGTATTATATGTGAGTACCTTCTCGAAAATTATTGCGCCTGGTATCCGGCTAGGCTGGGCTTGTGGCGATCCAGCGATTATTGAGCGGCTGGCGATGTTCAAAAGTGAGGGGCCTGTGGGGCCATTTGTCAGCCATGTAGTTGCCCGCTATTGTGCTACAGGGAAACTAGACAATCACATTCAAGAGCTAATTGCCTGCTATAAACATAAGTGCAATTTGTTATTAGAAGCGATCGCTCAAGAGTTTCCCAGTGATGTCGTTGCTCTGCGTCCCGATGGTGGCTTCTTCGTTTGGTGTAAATTGCCACCAGATATCAGCGCTAAAGCCCTCCTCATGGCTGCCAGTGAACACGGCATCAGTTTTCTGCCAGGGACTCGCTGCTACGCCAATGGACAAGGGGATGATGCCATTAGGTTAGCTTTTAGCTTTCAGCCAACACAGAAGATTGTTGAGGGAATCGCTACATTAGGATCGGTATTGCGCGGATTGAGGTAATTCGTAATGACGCTCTCTATTGAGATGCTCTTGCTAGCTTGCTTCTCCCAAAAATCGAGATTTAGAACTTGACCCACTTGAGATTTTAGCGATCGCTTTAAGTTGTCACCAATCTAGGCAGTATAAGAACGAGGAGATTAGCCCTTTCAAGGTGGGTAAAAATATTGGTCAACCAATTCCTTTTTAACCTCTTTTCTCTGTGTTCTCTGCGTCTCTGTGGTAGATAAATTACTTTTAAACCGCAGAGACACAGAGAGCGCAGAGAGAAGAAAAGAGATTTTACAAGTCACCTTGAAAGGGCTAGAACGAGGAGATTTAGTTATTGACCAAATACCAATTTTGTAGCGCCAACCGTTGAATTTCGCGCCAGGGGATATTATGTTTTCTGGCTAATTCTGCACAATCTTCATATTCTGGCTGCACATTGGCAATAACTTTTTCTGGTGATTGTCCCTTCCATGCTACTTTGACACGCACTTTGCCATATTCAATTTCCACTTGTTGAATTTCCCGTTGTAAAATAGCGCGTTGCTGAGTTGTTCGCCGAATACCCAAAGTTGTAGTTTCACGGAATATAACCGTTTCACAACTGAGTAAATTTTCTGGATGACAAATCACAGTCAGCAAAATTCCTGGACGGGACTTTTTCATGCCGATCGCTTGGGTAAAAACATCCACTGCACCAGCAGCAAACAAAGCCTCAAAAACATAGCCGATCGCTTGGGGATTTAAATCATCAATTTGGGTTTCTAGTACCGAGATAGTTTCTAAATTTGAGCTAGTATCTTCACAATTGCTGAAATTTGACTGTAAACTTGCGCTTTCGCCCAGCCAGAGGCGTAAAATATTGGGAATTGGTAAATTTATGGTTCCTGCTCCCAATCCTACCTGCTTGATAGCGATCGCGGGTGGTGAACCAAAATCTCTTACTAAAGTAGTAGCGATCGCAGCTCCTGTGGGTGTCACCAGTTCTCTATCAATGCCATTGCTATAAACTGGACAACCCCGCATTTCCCAAAGTTTTAATACTGCTGGTACTGGTACTGCCATTTGACCATGTGCAGCCCGAACAGTACCGCCACCAGTGGGAAACGCCGAGCAGTAAAGCAGGGGCCACCCTTCGTCATTACTCTCAATCCCCAACCAATCTAAGCCCAGGCAAGTACCCACAATATCTACGATCGCATCTATAGCACCCACTTCATGAAAATGAACTTTTTCAGGGGAAATCCCATGCACTGCCCCTTCTGCGACTGCTAGCTGTCGAAATACCGCCAAACTCCAAGCTTCTGCCCGTGATGGCAACCCCGCTTTGAGAATCATCTGCTCTATTTCTGGCAAGTAGCGTGTGTGATGGTGATTGTGTTCGTGGTCGTGGTGGTCATGGTGATGGCGATCGTGTACTAAATCCACATGAACTTTAGTCGCCTGCTGGCCATTCCGTTGGACAAGTTCTGCTCTTAACTGATATTCCTGTTCAATTCCCAATCCATTGAGCTTTTCAATTAAATACTCCACAGGAACACCCAAACTTACCAAAGCACCCAGGCACATATCACCAGAAATTCCTGTCGGACATTGAAGATAAGCAATTTTATTCATAATAAATTAGTCATTAGTCATTAGTAATTAGTAATTAGTCATTAGTCATTGGGCATTGGTTATTCTCCTCTACTC